>JAFUKV010000059.1 GCA_017467745.1 Bacteroidaceae bacterium
GCGAATTGGAGCAATCGCAAACCGTAGGAGAATGGACGCAATGTACCATTACGCTGGATTATCGTTCGTTAGACAGAATACCGACGTATATAGTACTAACGGCTTCGGCAAGTAAATATGGCGACTATTTTGCGGGAAGTACTTCGAGCGTATTGTACCTTGACGATATGGAATTGATTTATGAATAACTCGATACGGAAAATTATCGTAATAATAGCGGCGATCGGGCTGGGTACGTTTTGTGCCCGATCGCAATCGTTTATACGGAAAATAGAACAACGTACCTTTGTGCCCAAAGGACAGTGGATTGTCGGAAATTCTGTATCTTATTCGGAGTATAGCGGAAAGAATTACCAGTTTTTAGTGGTAGAAGGTTTTTCGGGAAAAGGATATACTTTTAAAATCAGTCCGGTATTGTGTTATGCTTTTAATGATAACATGGCGGCAGGAGGCCGATTTGAATATCAACGCTCGTTGAACAGACTAAACAATGTGGATATTGTAATTAATGACGATACGGATTTTTCGGTATCGGATTTTTATCAGTTGACACATTCGTATTCGGGGATGGCTGTTTTACGTAATTATATAAATTTGGGCGATAATAAACGTTTTGGTTTGTTTAATGAATCGCAATTGATAATTGGCGGTAGCCAATCGAAGTTAGTAAGCGGTACGGGAGAGGACCTTTCCGGAACGTTTGAGAAAACGACTAATATAAAAATAGGTATCTCGCCGGGTTTTGTGGCGTTTATTAACAACTATACGGCGGTTGAACTGAGTATAGGTGTCTTAGGATTCAGTTATTCGCGAGTAAATCAGATTACAGATCAAGTACAAGTGGGAGAGAGAACAACCAGCCGAGCGAATTTTAAAATCAATATTTTCTCTATCGGATTGGGAGTAGCGTTTTATATTTAAATTTTATCGGATTGGCAGCATACAAAAAGCATATATGGATTTTAGTCGTTTTTGTGTTAACGCCGTTTTTGTCGGTGTCTTCTCAAAAACGGTTGAAACAGATTTTTGCCCAACCCGATTCGGCAAAAATATCGAGTTTCGCATTTGAAGAAGATTCCCTTATTCGTACACCGGGTATCGGACGTTTTGATAGGGGCATTACTAATTATCGATTTGCTCCCAAAGGGCAAATTTTATTCGGCGTAACGTTTTCGTATGCAGACTTCGACAGCAAAGAGAGTAGTTTATTAATGGTTCTGAAAGATTTTGATTGTTCGGGGCATACGGTAAAGATTAATCCGTTTTTCGGGTATTTTATCCGTGATAATATTGCTATTGGAGTTAAGTTGGGGTATGAACGTTCACAGGCGGAATTGGGTAATCTAAGTGTGGATATAGATGATATAGATTTGTCTATGAAAAATATGAGACTGAGTAGTGATCTTCTGGTGGGGACGTTTTTTCATCGGTCGTATGTAGGATTGGATGCAGGGAAGCGTCTGGGGCTTTTTAGTGAGACATCGTTGTCTGTGAAATTGGGAAATTCTCGTTTTTCGAGAGGCATAGGCGAGGAACTCAGCGATACGCGTACCAGTATCGGAGAACTTCAACTTGGATTCAGCCCCGGTATGGCGGTGTTTATTATGAATAACGTCAGTACGGAGGTTTCTTTCGGAGTTTTGGGGGTGAAGTTTCGGAAAGAATCGCAAAAAACGAATGGTGAAGAGACGGGTTCGTGGCGGAAAAGCGGTGCGAATTTTAAGATAAATCTGTTGAATATTAATTTGGGGATAACTATACATATTTAAGTATGCGGATTATCATGAGACAAAACAGCGGAATTTTTCGGATGGCGGCTTTTGTATTGTTGCTGGGCGTATTGTATTCTTGTCTGAGCAATGATATTCCTTATCCTATTGTAAAACTGCAAATCTTGGCTTTTGAAGCGGAAGGGCAGGTGGGAAATGCAACGATTAATAATGAAGATAGAACGGTAACCTTTGAATTGTCTGATACGGTCGATTTGAAATCGGTGAAAATAAAAAAAATAGAGCTAACCGATAAGGCGTTGTCTTCGATAGATTTTAGCCAACCGGTAGATTTTTCGTATAATCGTACCGTGACACTGTCTCTTTATCAAGATTACGTATGGACGTTGAAACCTCAACAAAATATTATCCGTAAGTTTGTGGTGGAAAACCAAGTAGGCGAGTCTATTATAGACGATAAGAATCACCGTGTAGTGGCGTATGTGAGCAAAGATACCGATTTGAGAAATATAACGGTAAAAGAGCTTGTATTGGGACCGACCGGTTCGGTTGTATCACCCTCTATATCTATGTTACAAGATTTTACGCTTCATAAAACGGCTATCGTAACTTACCGAGATATAATGGAAGAGTGGGAACTGTATGTGTTTAATACCGAAAGCGATGTGTCTACCGGTAAGGCCGATGCTTGGGTGAATGTAGCGTGGTTGAACGGAACCGGAAAAGACGGTTCGGATAATGGGTTTGAATATCGAAGAGCAGACTCGGAAATATGGACGAAAGTAGACCCGGATATAGTGAAACATAATGGCGGTAGTTTCTCTGCCCGTTTAACGGGCTTGGCGGCAGAAACCGAATATTGGTTCCGTGCATATTCAGATGATGTTTACGGGCAAGAAGTGGCGTTTACGACACAAAAGGCCGTTCCGTTGGAAAATGGAAATCTTGATAATTGGTATAAAGACGGCAAGGTATGGAATCCATGGGCAGAAAGCGGTATGCCTTTCTGGGATTCGGGTAATAAAGGTTCTGCAACATTAGGAGAAAGCAATACGTTGCCAACGGACGAAACATGGAATGGCAAAGGTATGGCCGGACGTTTGGAATCGAAGTTCGTAGGTATTGCCGGTATAGGTAAATTTGCTGCGGGTAATTTATTTGTCGGCGATTTTATACGGGTAGACGGAACGAACGGTGTTTTGAATTTTGGTAAGCCATACAGTTCATATCCGACGAAGCTGAGATGTCACTATAAATATACTACTGCACTGATAGATAATACATCTTCAGAATATGCTTATCTGAAAGGTCAACCCGATACTTGCTCGGTATATATTGCTTTGGGCGATTGGGATAAGCCGGTTGAAATACGTACAAGACCATCGAATCAGAAGTTATTCGATAAAAACGACCCGCATATCATAGCTTATGCAGAGTTTTATTCGGGCGAGAGCACTTCTGATTATCGGGAGTTGGAATTGACGTTAGATTATCGGGCAACAGATCGTAAACCGACATACATTATTGTGGTGGCGTCTGCAAGTAAATACGGCGATTTTTTTACGGGAGGCACTGGTGCAACTATGTTGGTAGATGACTTTGAATTGGAATTTGATTATTGATTTTATAAAGTTGATTAAGTCCCCGCCGCATGATTTTTCGACGGGGATTTTATATTAAAATATTTGTAGGTGAACCTTTTGAAGATAACGGCTGTTTTTTTAGTAAATTCTCTGGGATTGTGAGACCGGGAGGGAATAAAAATTACAAAGTTTTTAATTAAAAGAAAAAACTGTTATTTTTACAACCGATTGAGATAAGGTATCTTTTCTTGGAGGAATAGCGGGACGAGATAAAAATAATTGGAGATTAATTAAAACGAAATTAATATGAAAACGACAAGATTAGCGGGAATTTTATTCCTATCATTAGCGGTTTTATTCTCTACGAGTTGTAGTACATGGACTAATACAGGCAAAGGCGCGGCCATAGGTGGCGGCGGCGGAGCTGCGTTAGGTGCCGGTATAGGCGCTTTGGCTGGCGGCGGAAAAGGCGCAGCTATCGGTGCGGCGGTAGGTGCGGCAGTAGGAACCGGAGCAGGTGTGCTTATCGGTAAAAAAATGGACAAACAGAAAGCGCAACTTGAGAAAATTGAAAATGTTGAAGTAGAAACGGTAACGGATGCAAATGATCTTCAAGCGTTGAAAGTGACTTTGCCAAGTGGCATTTTGTTTAAGACGAACAGTTCAGAACTAAGTCCGGCAGCCCGAGAATCGTTGGTACGGTTCGCTGTATCGTTACGCGACAATCCTGATACGGATATAACCATTTACGGACATACCGATAATACAGGCTCTCGTGCGGTGAATGAAAAACTTTCAAAAGAAAGAGCGTTATCGGTTGCTAATTTTTTGGTAGGAAACTCTATCAGTCGCAACCGTATGAAAACAGAAGGACTTGCATACGATGTTCCCGTAGCGGATAACAGTACTGCCGAAGGACGTGCGTTGAACCGTCGTGTTGAGGTTTATATTACGGCTAACGAAAATATGATTCAACAAGCTGAACAAGGAACTTTGAAATAAGTGAATTTTAATTTTGAAAATGTTTTGATAATATGAAAGAATCTTTGTTATTTCTGGCAGAGGGATTCGAAGAAATAGAGGCTATTACGGTTATCGATGTGTTACGTAGAGCGGATATTCCGTTGAAAACGGTATCAATAACGCCTTGCTTGCAGGTGAAAGGTGCTCATGGTATTACAATTGAGGCTGACACTGCTTTCGAGACGATCGAAACGGATAATTACGATTATTTGATTTTGCCGGGAGGTATGCCGGGAACTAAGCATCTGGATGAAAGCGAACAATTGAATAAATGGTTGCTTGCCCATGTTCAGAATGGCGGTCGTGTGGCGGCTATTTGCGCTGCTCCGTCGGTTTTAGGGCGTTTAGGGATATTGAAAGGAAAGAAAGCGACTTGTTATCCCGGATTTGAGCCGGCATTGCAAGGCGCCGATTTTACGGCAGCAGCAGTTGAAGTAGACGGCAATGTCATTACAGCAAACGGGCCGGCTGCAGCTTTGCGTTTCGCGTTGTCTATTGTTGCGTCTATTAAGGGCGAAAGTGTGGCGCAGCAAGTAGAAGAGGCTATGTAGCCCCCTATCAGCGTATAAATAAATAAAAGGCAACATCCAAGATATTTCGGAGATAAGAACGAAAAGTTGGATGTTGCTTTTTATTTTGCTCTTTGTTCGTTTTTAGCCTAAAAACTTCCGATTATAGTTGATATCGAAGAAAATAAAGTCGTTAAAGTAGTTATAAAAACAAAAAATAAAAGGCGAAATCATTGCTAACCAAAAAAATATAGCGATATTTGCGGTGCTTTTGTAAATTTAGATCGAAAAAACTTTTTCAAAAAGACAGAAAAACGTTTTTCTTTGCGCGATAAAAGCGATATATTTGCGAGCCGAAAAAATAAATTTATAACATATAATCATATAAAATTTTAAAGTAATGACTAAAGCGGATATTGTAAACGAAATATCAAAAAATACGGGAATCGAAAAATCTCTTGTTTTGGCAACCGTAGAACAGTTTATGGATACTGTAAAAGGCTCGCTGGCTAAGGGCGAAAACGTATATTTAAGAGGATTCGGTAGCTTTATTGTAAAGAAAAGAGCTCAAAAAACTGCCAGAAATATCTCTAAAAATACGACGATTATTATACCGGAGCATAATATTCCGGCTTTTAAACCGGCAAAAACATTTATGGGAGAAGTGAAAAATAATCAATAATATTAATCTAAAATATACAGCTATGCCCAGCGGAAAAAAAAGAAAAAGACATAAAATGTCTACGCACAAGCGTAAAAAAAGACTGAAAAAGAACAGACATAAGAAAAAGAAGTAAAGTCTGTTTCTTTTAAGAAGAACAGTAAAATAAAGAACAAACTTAACCGAAGCTATATTCATAAGTTTGTTCTTTGTTCTTTTGTAAAAACACGGTGGCCTAAGATGGCTGCTCGGAATTATAATCATAATCATAAAACAGAACCACGTGACCAGCGAATTAGTAGTTGATGTCCAACCCAAAGAGGTGTCTATTGCAGTACTTGAAGATAAAAGACTGGTTGAACTGCAAAAGGAAGCCCGTAATATATCTTTCTCGGTAGGGGATATTTATTTGGGAAGGGTAAAAAAGTTGATGCCGGGATTGAACGCTGCGTTTGTTGATGTAGGTTATGAAAAGGATGCTTTTTTACATTATCTTGATTTAGGCGCGCAATTTAACTCATGCAGCAAGTTTATCAAACAAACGTTATCCGATAAAAAACATGTATTGCCTATTTCAAAAGCTAAAATATTGCCTGAAATAGACAAAGACGGGACTATCGGCGATGTATTGAAAGTGGGGCAGGAGGTATTGGTGCAAATAGCGAAAGAACCCATTTCATCGAAAGGACCTCGCCTTACGGCAGAAATATCTTTTGCCGGTCGATATCTGGTTTTAATACCATTTGCCGATAAAGTTTCTGTTTCTCAAAAAATAAAGTCGGGAGAAGAGAAAGCCCGTTTACGCCAACTCATGCAGAGTATAAAGCCTAAAAACTTTGGCGTGATTGTGCGTACGGTGGCAGAAGGTAAGCGTGTTGCGGAACTTGATAATGAGTTGAAGACGCTGGTAAAGTGTTGGGAAGATGCCTTATTGAAGTTGCAAAAGGCTCAACTTCCTGCTCTGATTTTTGAAGAGACGGCACGTACCGTAGGTCTTCTTAGGGATATATTTAATCCCTCTTTTCAACATATTCACGTTAATAACAAAGAGGTATATCAGCAGATATACAATTACGTGAGTTTGATTGCGCCCGAGTGTAAAGATATTGTGAAATTATATGATGGAGATTTGCCTATTTTCGATAACTTCGCTATTACGAAGCAGATAAAGGGATCGTTTGGGAAAACAGTCTCGTTTAAAAGCGGAGCATATTTGATTATAGAACATACCGAAGCCTTACACGTAATTGATGTAAATAGCGGAAATCGCTATAAATCGGCCGATGGTCAAGAGAGTAACGCGATTGATGTAAATATGTATGCGGCAGAAGAAATTGCTCGCCAGTTGAGGCTCCGAGATATGGGCGGAATCATTGTAATCGATTACATCGATATGCAATTGGCAGACAATAGGCAAAAGTTATATGACCGGATGCGTGAGTTGATGCAACAGGATAGAGCAAAACATAATATTTTGCCGTTGAGTAAGTTCGGACTTATGCAGATTACTCGTCAAAGGGTACGTCCCGCTTTGGATATTGCAACGGCCGAAACTTGCCCTACTTGTTACGGTAAAGGAGAGATTAAACCCTCGATTCTTTTTACCGATCGTTTGGAGGATAAGATCGCGTATTTAGTGCATAAATTGAAAGTGAAGCAATTCTCGCTTCATGTGCATCCTTTTATTGCAGCCTATATTAATAAAGGTTTCTTTTCCCTTAAATGGCAATGGCGATTTAAATACGCCTTTCAGTTTAAATTAATACCGAACCAGTCGTTAGCTTTCTTAGAGTATCAATTTTATGATAAGGATGGCTCTGAGATTGACTTGAAAGAAGAGATTGAGATTAAGTAAGATAGCTTAATCGGATATACAAAGCAGCGCTGTTAACAGTGCTGCTTTTTTGTGTCGGAAAATTTTGTAACGTTTTTGTCGTAATGCGTGGGGTACGAGGGGTATAGAATGGGAGAGCTATTTGAGGATAGGAAGCCCTTTAATGAATAGTTTGACAGGGGGCATTAATGGTTAGCTTGTTTGCTATCGATATATTCTCTGAAAAAGTATTTTCTTCAATTTTACAATAACCTTACGATTTGGCAAGATTGTGCATCCCCCCTCACTAATTGAGTTGGTAGGGTTGTTTTTCTATTTGGTATGTTTGTTATTGCGAACTTCGTTAGGGGTGAAAATACCCTCAAAAGGGAAAGGTAAAGATTAAATGCGTTCTCTTTTGAGGGTATCGGCAAGAGAATTTGTCTCTTTTATTTCTTTACTGTGAGAATAGACACTTTCAGGTCCTTTTTCAGTTTTCCCAATGAGGGATAAAGGTTGGTACTTACCGTTTGATATGACTCGGTAATATAATTGAAACTGATAGGAATCAGCGATATTTTTTCGTCTACTACCGTTGTGTCTGGGTTAAGACTGATGATATTAGTTATAAATTTATTTAGATTACCGAAATCATATTCGTGTCTGGTGGCGTTATATGCAGCGTAGAATGTGTTGGTATAGTCGCACATGTGCCGTTTTGCGAAAAATGATTGTACGTCTTTACTGCGAATAAATAATAAGTATTGAGGCGGCGCAATGCTGAAACTATTGGCTTCGGGGGTATATACAGGAACTGTAAACCGTAAAGAATTTAACGTTACATTGTCTAAACCGTCTTGTTTGAGCTTATTAATGATTTCTTGTGTCGGGAAGGTTATTTCCGTGTTAAACGCCGCCGGAGTTTTTACATAAGTAGTGTCTGTGGCTGTTGCCATGTAAGGAGGATTGGTTACAACCATGTGGTTGGCATTTACTACTTCGGGAGTTACCGCTAAATAGTCTTTATATTGTTTGGTAACGACAGTGTCGTTTTCTAATGTTTTGTAGTAAAAACGGACGGATGTTTCTCGGATATCTAAGGCTACACCGTTTCCGTATGTGTTTTTTACGTAGATACCCGGAAAAAATTCGTTGAATTTGTTTTTCGATTTAAATAAGTCGGGATCTTCTTTGAACTTCTGGTAGAACTTTTCTGTAAATTCTTGCGGTAGCGTTAAAGTAATGGTACGAGCATAAGTGTCTTCCGATTTTATAGAGTCTTCAACACTGATGTCTGACGCTGTATAAAATTTTCGCCCTAACAGGTCAGAAGGGTTGTAATATTCTTCCGGATTGATGTCGGTATAGGGAATATCCGGCAGTTGCTTGTTTAGGGCGTAAACGCTGAGCTGCATAGGAGTAAGAGAGTCTCCCATAAATGTAGCGAATCGCATACGCAATACGGTGGAGTCTAATTTGTCGCCGATATTTTTTTTCCCTCCGAATTCCATTTCAGAGGCGGGATAAAGTTGCGCCATAAAATCGCATTTGATAGAACCGAAATTCGGGTCGGAGAAACTTCCCAGCCATTCGGAAATGGTGAAGCAGTATACTCTGTCTACCGGTACGGTGGTTGAAGATACATCGAAAGTGTCGCGCGACAAATATAATTTATCGCCTTCCGGTAAAACGGATGTGCCGATTTCTGAAAAATCGTCGGTACAAGAAAATACCCACGATAGACAAACGGCAAAGGCGAAAAACTTGATTAATTTCATAATGTTTTATTCTCAAATTTTTTTATTTATTCTGTATGGATCCTTCCACAGAATAAATGCTCCGCAAAGTTATAATAAAGTTGCGAATTTCAGCTATTGATTACTTTTTTCCCAAACTTCGTCGTAAAAATTATCATAGGCGGCTATATATTCATCCGCCGATTGATATGGAAGGAAAGGAATGTTTTTATTTTGTATGTATGATAGTGCTTCATTACTAATGTTTTGACTTCCTTGTATGACTCCGTCGGAGAAATCTATGGCAAGTTTTGTTAAAGTTTCAAAATCAACGCATTTCCCTGTTATTGAAGCGATGTCTTCGGTAGTAATCCCTTCAAGCATAAGTTTTTCTGAGAAGTTTTCACTATACGGTTTTTTGAATTCGTTATCGTATGTAGAATAAATTATTTTTGAATTACGGAAAGAAGGATCTTCGGCATATGCTTTTTTGATGTAAAGCGGTGCTAATGCAGTCAGCCAACCGTGACAGTGTATTATGTCGGGGACCCAACGTAATTTTTTTACAGTTTCCATAACGCCTCTGATAAAGAA
>JAFUKV010000060.1 GCA_017467745.1 Bacteroidaceae bacterium
AAAAGTGTTGTGCTCTACCTGCTGAGCTAGCGAATCAATCCTGTTGCTTTTATTTTCAAAAACGTTGCAAAGGTATGATATTTTTCTTATTTGACAAATATTTATTTCTATTTTTTTTGTTTTCAAACATTTTTTCGACTTATATTTGAATAAAATTCCGGTAGATTTTAACCTTCTATTTATAGAAAATTTTGAGGGAATGAAAAATTATAGGTAATGATAAAAAAAACATGAACTTTATAATTTTATTCTTTTTGAATTATTCCGTCTATCCTCTTGTATATAAGTGTAAACACTTTGATTAATAAGACTTTTATCCCTTTTTATTAGCCTTTTCCAGAGATTTATTATAATTTTGCATGCACAAAAATTGGTATTTTAAAACTTAGAAAATATGTTTAGAACACATACATGTGGAGAATTACGTCTGTCAGACATAAATAAAAAAGTAACATTATCCGGCTGGATACAACGTTCCAGAAAAATGGGAGGGATGACCTTTGTCGATCTTCGAGATAGATATGGTATAACGCAGTTAGTATTTAATCAAGACAGAAATGCGTCTCTTTGCGAACAAGCAAATAAATTAGGACGAGAGTATGTTATTCAAATAACCGGTACTGTAAATGCACGATCTAATGCAAATAAAAATCTACCGACCGGAGAAATTGAAATTATAGTAGAAGAACTTCACCTGCTAAACAAATCAGAAGTTCCTCCATTCACAATAGAAGAAGATACAGACGGGGGAGATGAATTGCGAATGCAATACCGCTATTTGGATTTACGCCGTTCCTGCGTTCGGAAAAATTTGGAATTACGACATAAAATGGCATTTGAAGTACGGCGTTATTTAGACGAACAAGGCTTTTTAGAAATAGAGACGCCTGTTTTAATGAAATCTACACCGGAAGGAGCACGAGACTTTGTCGTTCCGTCCAGAATGAATCCCGGAGAATTTTACGCACTACCACAATCACCGCAACAATTCAAACAACTTTTGATGGTTTCCGGCTTCGACCGCTATTTTCAAATTGTAAAATGTTTTAGAGACGAAGATTTACGAGCCGATCGCCAACCGGAATTTACACAAATAGACTGTGAAATGTCTTTTGTAGAACAAGAAGATGTTTTAAATATGTTTGAAGGGATGGCCAAACATCTGTTTAAATACATCAAAAATATAGACTATGACAGACCGTTTCCCAGAATACAATATGCAGACGCCATGAAATATTACGGAAGCGATAAACCAGACATTCGTTTCGGCATGAAATTTGTTGAAATAAAAGACCTTACAGAAGGTAAAAATTTTGGAGTATTTGATAACGCCGAATATGTAGCCGGAATTTGTGCCGAAGGATGTGCACAGTACACACGAAAACAAATAGATGACCTGACCGAATTTGTAAAACGCCCTCAAATCGGCGCAAAAGGGCTGGTATATGTCCGTTACGAAGTAGGCGGAACATTTAAATCTTCTGTCGACAAATTCTACGGACAAGACGACTTAAAGAAATGGGCGGAACGTTTCGATGCAAAACCGGGAGACTTGATTCTTATCTTGGCAGGGAAAACCGTCCAAACGCAAAAAGCGTTATGCGAACTCCGATTAGAAATGGGTAACAGATTAGGATTACGCAGCAAAGAAGATTTTGCCCCGTTGTGGGTTGTCGATTTCCCCTTGTTGGAGTGGGACGAAGAAACACAACGTTTCTATGCAATGCACCATCCCTTTACCGCTCCCAAACCGGAAGATATTCCGTTATTAGAAACCGATCCGGGAAAAGTTCGCGCCAATGCGTACGATATGGTAGTGAACGGCGTAGAGCTTGGAGGCGGTTCTGTACGTATATATGACAGCAGTTTGCAAAATACAATGTTTCGTATTTTAGGATTCAACGATGAACAAATTCAAAGCCAATTCGGATGCTTGATAAACGCATTTAAATACGGAGCACCTCCTCACGGAGGATTAGCTTTTGGCTTAGACAGATTTGTTTCAATGTTTGCAGGGCTTGATTCCATTAGAGATTGTATCGCATTTCCTAAAAACAATTCCGGGCGCGATGTCATGATGGATGCACCTTCCCCAATATCACAAGACCAATTAGATGAATTACAACTAAAACTAAATCCCTTAGAAAAATAAGGAATGTCGAACCTTTCCATACGCCACATTATACAAGCTATTGAGGAGTTCGCCCCGATAGCATTACAAGAAAGTTATGATAATTGCGGACTACAAATAGGAAATCCGGAGGCAATAGCCTCCGGAGTATTACTATCCATAGACGTAACAGAAGATGTTGTAAAGGAAGCTATTGATAAAAAAGCGAATCTAATCATTGCTCACCATCCGCTATTATTCAAAGGTATAAAAAACATCACGGGGAGTACTTATAGTGAACGAGTAATTATAAAGGCCATCCAACATAACATTGCTATATATGCGTCTCATACTTGTATGGATAATGCTACGGAAGGGGTAAACAAAAAAATAGCTCAAAAATTAGGATTGACAAATACTGCTGTTTTAGAACCCGCTTCTGATAAATTGTTAAAACTAAGAGTCTATGTACCGACAAATTATACAGAAAAGATTAGATCCACCCTGTTTTCTGTCGGAATAGGATGTATTGGCAAATACGATAATTGCAGCTTTAATTTTGATGGAGAAGGAACTTTCAAAGCGGGAGAGGAGTGTACTCCTTTTTGCGGCGAAAAACATCGACTACATACAGAAAGAGAGACTTGTATAGAAGTTATTCTCCCCACGTACCTTAAACAAAAAGCCATAAAAACGTTGTTGCAAGTACATCCGTATGAGGAACCCGCATTCGATATTATACCAATTAAAAATCAATGGGATAACGTTGGAGCTGGCATAATAGGAGAATTGCCGTTGCCAATAGATGAAACATCATTCTTACACCATATCAAAAAAACGTTTCATTTATCCGTACTCAAACACTCTCCATTACAAAATAAACCTATAAAAAAAGTTGCATTGTGCGGTGGAGCAGGGGCGTCGCTAATAAAACAAGCCGTTAATAAAGAAGCGGACATATTTATTACAGGAGAAATAAAATATCATGATTATTTCGATTATGAATCACAAATATTATTAGTTGATATAGGCCATTATGAAAGCGAACAGTACACAAAAGAAATATTTTATGATATAATTACGAAAAAATTCCCTACATTTGCAACGCATTATTCAAAGGTAGAAACAAATCCGATAAATTATTTGTAATCATATGGCTACTGATAAAACAAAAGTTGAAAAAGAATATACAGTTGAGGAAAAACTCAAAACGCTGTACGAACTACAATCTGTTCTTTCCGAGATAGATAGAATTAAGACTCTACGAGGAGAACTTCCTTTGGAGGTACAAGATCTGGAAGATGAAATAGTAGGTTTAGAGACCCGTATTAAAAACTTTCAAGGAGATATTGACGAGCTTAACACTGCTATTTCCGGTAAAAAGAACGAAATTTTAAACGCAAAAACGTTAATATCAAAATATACGGCACAACAGGATAACGTTCGTAATAACAGAGAATTTGATTTTCTTAGTAAAGAAATAGAATTTCAAACTTTGGAAATAGAACTTTGCGAAAAACGAATAGGAGAATTTACAAAACAAGCAGCAGATAAAGCGCAAGACGTAAAACATTGCGAAGAATTATTAGCAGAACGCCATATCGATTTAACGGAAAAGAAAAACGAATTGAACGAAATTGTTTCGGAAACAAAACAAGATGAGGAAAAACTTCGTGAACAAGCAAAAAAATTAGAACAAAACATAGAACCTCGTTTATTATCAGCATTTAAACGTATTCGTAAAAATGCAAGAAACGGGTTAGCCGTAGTATATATTCAGCGCGATGCTTGCGGCGGTTGTTTCAACAAGATTCCGCCTCAAAGACAATTGGATATTAAACTTCGAAAAAAAATAATTGTTTGCGAATATTGTGGACGAATTATGATTGACCCAGAATTAGCTGGTGTAACAGAATAAAAAGTATTTGTAAAAAATCCCGATACTAAACTAATATCGGGATTTTTTAATTATTGATGATTGAGCCACAAACAGAACTACCCGTTAGAATATAAAAATAATAACTTCATAACGCAAAAAATTAAATACAAGGATAACTATTTTTTAATTCTATAAAATTTACGACAAAATGCAGAATAATAAACAAATATTTTTACACGACAACTCTAAACTACATACACCTGATTTTCAAATATTAATATAGGATAGTTGTGAATCAGATTTTTCTATTTAACATAATATAAATTATAGGACAAAAGAGGTTTTAAAAAGAAAGCCTTTTTGTAATGGTGATA
>JAFUKV010000008.1 GCA_017467745.1 Bacteroidaceae bacterium
AACGCTGTGCACGTGAGCGTTTATAAAGACCATTATGAAATAGATCAGGTTATAGATGGCGAAACGGTAGCGGAAGTGCTCGATTATGTGCAATTTAATCCGAAAAAAATGGTGCGAACGGTAGAGACATGGGTTACCTCTTCTATGAAAGCTGGTATTATTACCCCCGAAGAGGGTCGTGAATTCTTGTCGAATTATCGGTCGGGATTGTACGGTTACACTTATTTGGAAAAAGATTAAATTTCTCTTGTAAAGATATTTATGTTTGGAGGGTGTTTTGTTTCTTGGTGCAAAATACCCTTTTCATATTATGGGGGATAAACGTAATTGTTGAGTTTGTTTGATAATAAGAGTTTATTTTGGATTTTCAACGGTTTGAAGTAACCGTCGGAGGAAAATTTTGGTGGGGCGTTTGAGAAATAGAAGTAACAATTTAACCGATTGTGATAATTTTATCGAATTGCAGTGTTATACAGTCAAGTAACTTATAACATCATTTATAATTATTAGTGCTTACATGTTCTTTACCATTACGTAGTTTTTAAGAAAGATTCCTTGTTTTTCAACTTTCTGCGGTCTAATTATCTTATATCCTCGTTTTTCAAAGAATGGTTTGGCTGTGATTGACGCATGAACGATAATAGATTTTGTTTCTATTTCGTTCTCAATCCGATTGCATATCGCAGTTGCCACACCTCTACCTTGAAAATCTTTATGAACATACAGCCTGTTCAAATATCCTGTTTCATCAATATCTCCAAAGCCTATAATCAATTTATTTTCAGCGGCAACAAGAGTAAGATGTTTTTGCAACGAAGTATCCCATTCTTCCCGATCAATATTTCCTGTTGCCCATACGTTTAGTTGCTCCTCAGTATAATCTTTTATATTTACAGCATGAACTGTTTCATAAAACAATCGTGCAATTTGTTCTAAATCGGTAGATTTATATCGCCTTATTTCCATAGTTGCAAAGTTATAAAAAGAGCGTTTGTTGTTTGTAACAAACGCTCTTTTTGTTTAGGCGGTTATTTTTATTACCGTGTTGTGGTAAGCATTTATGCTTTATTTCCTTATTCTAAGGCGCATTTTTGCAGAATAGAAGCAGAGATGTATTTATCGGTAGAATATTTGCCGGGACCTAAAATGAAAATTGCCGCATATATGCCTATATACATCAAAGGTAATTCTATCGTGTTCATTTTTATTTCCGGAAAGGTAAAGAACGCCGCTATTGTCATTGAGAAAATCAATGGCAGTACCGCTAAACGGGTAAATAACCCCAATATAAGCAAAACGGAACAACCGGCTTCGCAAAGAATAATCATAATAAGAGACCATTTGCTGCCTAACCCGATAGGGTCGGGAAACGTTGATTCTAATGAAGAAAAATTCATAATTTTCTCTATTCCGTGTGTCAGCATCATAAAGCCGACAAATAAACGCAAGAATAGAGCGGCTAAATCTGTCCATTTGTCGCAGGACAGAAAGCATGAAATTTGTTTACAGCTTTTCATCTTGTATATATTAGTTTGTATTTATAAATAAAACAGTTAAATCGGACGAAAGTTCCGGCCTGTTACAATAAAATAGAAAACGGCGATTTTTTATAAAGGTGTGGAGCGAAAATTCGGGTTGTATCGCTTTCTATAAATTTGTACAAGAATTTAGTAGGGGCGGGAGTATAGAAAGATTTATCTCGTTTTTATTGTAGCGGATTAATAAAAGACTTATCTTCGCCAAATACGAATGGAAGAAAGCTGTTAGAATACTTGCGTAGTTTTTTAGAATATTTCTATTACGGTTATAATTATCCTAATAGATTGAGAAGATTTCGAGATTTTAATAATAGGGCGTTTGGTAAAATAGTGTTTGAAAATGTGCGCACAACAGAAGAGAGTAACGATTAAAGATGTAGCCCGTCTTGCTAAGGTTTCGAAAGGGACGGTAGATCGTGTTATCCACAATCGGGGCGAGGTTTCGGAAGAGAGCCGGGCAAAGGTGATGGAGGTAATAGAACAGTTGGGATATAAACCCAATATGTATGCGTCTTTATTGGCTTCAAAACGAGAATATAAAATTGTGGCGTTAATTCCTGAGTTCTCGGAAGGGGAATTTTGGGAACTGATGCAGCGTGGTATATCGAAAGCTGCCCGAGAGTATGCGGAGTTTAATGTGGATATAGAAACGTTGTGCTTCGATCAGTTCTCGTTGAATTCGTTTGAACATGCAACAGCCAGGTTATTGGTAGAATTACCGGCTGCCGTATTGATAGCTCCTTCTTTTAAATCGCTCACGGCTCAATTTGTAGAGCAGCTTCGCATAAACGGAATCCCGTTTGCGTATGTGGATTCTAAGATAGACGATTCGGATTATTTGTCGTTTTTCGGAATGCCTCTGTTTGAAAGCGGTTATCTGGGCGCAGATTTGTTGGTAGGTCGTCAAGCGGCAGAGGAGGTTGCTTATTTTCGTATTCATCGTCCGGAAGATACGGCTAATACTACGGCTATTCGGAGGGAGGGTTTTTTCTCCTATATGCGTGAGTTTTATCCGCAGTGTAAAATTTACAGTCAGTTTTTATTGCCTTATGACCAAGAGTCTAATGAACAGATTTTAGATTTGTTTTTTGAAAAACATCCTCATATTCAGCATTTAATTACGTTTAACTCTCGAGCTTTTATTTTGGCCGATTATTTGAAAAAAAGAGTGCTTGACAATAAAATATTGGTAGGATATGATATGTTGGAGAGCAATATCGCTTGTTTGAGAGAAGGCGTCATTACATATTTGATAACTCAACGAATAGAGAATCAGGGATATGAAGGAATTAAGTCATTGTGCGATAAATTACTTTTTCATAATGACCCGCCGAAATTGAACAATTATATGTCGATGGATATTTTAACCCGATATAATGTAAATTATTATTGATGAGGAGTGTGAGCCGGATTTTTACAAGTATTATTACTGTTCTGTTTTTTTGAATTTTTTACCTGTCCATTTGTAACGCACAGGGGTGTCTGATAGATATGGTTTTATCTGAGAGAGAATCTCTTCCGGCAAATAATCTTTTATGCTATGTTCGGCAACAATTTCATTACGATCTTTTTCAAAAGAGAATTTCATTAACCATGTATCTAATAACGAAATGGCTTCTTTGTAATTTTTTGATTTTCGTTGTTCTGTATAGGCGAAATCATCTATATCGGGGACGTTCCATATCGAAGAAAGTTCCATATCTTCCCAATTGGTGGTATAAAAATTTATTCGACTGTCGTATGCCGGTGCGGCGACGGTATTGATTATGCCTATGATAATAGTATCTTTATAAGGTAATATTTTCAGTTGCATGATAGACTGTTCGGAGAGAGAAACTTCAAGAAAATTGTCGGACAAGGATGTAATGCGCGAATTTCCGCCGAATCTGTTCCGGACATTGTCTTGCCTGTCCAGTTTCGCGAAATCTATCATATCTTTTCGGTTGTTTACCGTCAGTTGGGGAATTAAATCGTCGGGCATCATAATCAACATAGACGATGCGTTTTGCGATTGAGCTGCAACCGAAACTCCCCATAATGCGAGATACAAAAGTATAACTTTATACATAACTCCATATTTTATAAACAAAGGTACAACAATTTCTTTATATACGGAAGAGCGTGAAAGATGATTTGAGAAACAGATGATTAAAGGGATTTTCGCGGCGTACAAACGCCGCGAAAATCCATAAAAAGTCAATTGAGGCCTGAGCCTCGTTATATGGTTGAGATCGATAGAACGATAAGTATTTGGTTGTTTAATCTGTTGTTATATAATAGATTACAAAATGCTTGTAATCTCCTTCCAAGAATACACCCTTTCTAACTTCTCATCATTTACCTGTAAATTGTGAGGCTGGGTGAAAAGTATTTTCTGTCCTTCAAAGACATTGAGATTTTTGATGTGGTCATCAATCATGATGTCTCCCCCTATGCCCTGCTTGCTTCCGCAAAAAATCATCTGTTTCCAAGAAATGAAGGGAAAATGTTCTCCGAGCCAGTCGTATTTCTCTATCAAGCTATCGGGAAATTCGGTTGCGGAAGAAACTATCATCACATCGTATTTTCCGTTCAGATATTTCAAGCCTTCTACGCTATCTTTCATCACCGGTGCAGTGCGAAAGAACCGTTTGCCTTGTATGAATTGCTTGAAAGAGGGAAAAGCCTCTTCTTCCAACCTGCCAGTCAGGCTTTGTATATCGACTTTAATGCCTGATTCCTTGTATTCATACGCTACCATGTGAGGGTAAATGTCGGCTAAAACACCATCCATGTCTACTAAAACTCTTTTCATAATCAATTAGATATTTAACGTTTATTATTATAGATATAAAGCATATGTCTTTTCATTAGCCGGTGCGTCATGGAACGACACAATGCATATATTCGTGTTATGGAATATCGGAATTCTCAAAAACCGCAAAACTGAACAAAATGCCGCATAAAATGCCTTGTATTTTGATTAAAAGTATTTATATTTGCGGATATAGGCAAATTTATGTGCGGTATTATGCAAAAAGAAGAAAGACAAAAATACATTTTAGGCCAAATTTGTCAAGCGAATAGGGTATGCGTGACTACTCTCAGCCGGGAGTTGGATGTGTCGGACGACACCGTGCGCCGAGACCTCACGGAATTGGACAAAAAAGGGTTGCTTACGAAAGTACATGGCGGTGCAGTGCCCAATTCGGGCATCTCTATCCGGTATGTTGACCGACTTAATGCGGATATGAGAGAAAAGCAACAGATGGCAGCTAAGGTGATACCCTTGTTGAGCAAGAATGATGTGGTTTTGTTGGATGGCGGAACGTCCAATTTAGAAGTCGCCCTGCAAATCCCACAAGACTTTCCATTGACTGTCTTCACCAATAGTTTTCCCATAGCCAATGCTCTGATGGATTGTCCACACGTCGACTTGAATTTTATCGGAGGAAAGGTTTTGCCCGATTCGCAGGTGACCGTAGGATTGCCGGTTTTCAAATCTCTTCAAGAAATCAGGCCTGATTGGACTATTATAGGCATTAGCGACATCCATCCCATTGAGGGATTGACCTGTCCGGATAGAGAGGAAGCAATGATAAAGAGAGCGATGATGGAAAGAGGCGAGAAAAACATTGTTCTTGCTGGTAGTTGTAAATTGAATAAGGCAAGAACTTATAAGGTGGCGGGATTGAGCGACTTGGATTACCTCATCACCAGTGATGACAAGGTGGACTATATTAAGCAAAATTGGCCGGCATTTTCTTATCAAGTGCTCTAATGGTATATGTACCCCAACATTTCATTAATACCAAAATATTGTCGGTTTATAACTAAATTGTAAACTATAAAATATCTAACTCTAACTTGCTTACTTTCGATTATTAAAAGAAGATTCAGAAACATTTATAAATAAAGATAACAGGAAATATCAAGAATGTTATAAAATAGGGAAATAAAGTTGAAGTCCGTAAATAGGGGGGTATGATAATTTTGAAGAAAGGCGTTTAGAGATATGAGTAACGCCTTTCTTCAAATTGTCATATAGAGAGTGTCGGTATTAGATAAGGGTGTGTGGTATTTTTTTTTATTTCCGGTATATTATTTATGGATTATGCGGAAATGTTTTTATTTGGTTATTTGAGGTGATTTTGAAAAAAAGTTTCTATTTTGTCGAAAGGAATAATGTCTGTACGGTCGTAAAGGTCGACATGACTTGCTTTTGGAATGATTAAAAGTTCTTTATTGTCGCCTTTCAATTTTTTGAATGCGTCTTCGCTGAAATAACGAGAATGAGCTTTTTCTCCATGTATAAGAAGTACGGCATTACGAATTTCGTCGCTGTAAGTCAAGATAGGCATATTGATAAACGAAAGCGAAGATGTTTTGTTCCATCCTCCGTTGGAGTTGAGTGAACGTTTGTGATAGCCGCGCGGTGTTTTGTAGTAAGCGTAATAGTCTTTTACAAACTGCGGCGCATCTTCCGGCAGAGGGTCTACTACACCGCCGCCAAGCTCGTAAGTGTTGTTTTTTGCGTCTTTTGTGCGTTGTGCATTAAGTTGTTTGCGAAGTTCGTAACGTGCGTCGGCATCCATTGCGTCGAAATATCCGTTAGCGTTTACGCGGCTCATATCGTACATGGTTGAGGCTACCGTCGCCTTGATACGTGTGTCGATAGCTGCTGCGTTTATAGCGAATCCTCCCCAACCGCATATACCTATGATTCCGATACGTTCAGAGTCGACATCGTTGCGTGTTGTAAGGTAATCGACCGCTGCGCAGAAATCTTCCGTATTTATGTCGGGCGAAGCGACATAGCGAGGTTCACCTCCGCTTTCGCCTGTAAAAGAGGGGTCGAAAGCGATTGTCAGGAAACCGCGCTCGGCCATTGTCTGGGCATAGAGACCGGATACTTGTTCTTTTACCGCTCCGAATGGGCCGCTTACGGCTATGGCCGGTAATTTTTCTTTACGGTTCTTCGGTATGTATATATCGGCAGCAAGTGTGATGCCGTAACGGTTTTTGAAAGTTACTTTGTTGTGATTTATCTTATCGCTTTGCGGGAATACTTTATCCCAATTGTCTGTCAGTTCTAAGTTCTCCATATTTTTATTGTTTTCTGTTTGAGCGTAGGATGTTTCTATAACAATACCCATTAGTAAAAATGTAATAAATATCTTATTCATGGTTATTTTGCCTTTAAATGTGTTTGATGATTTTAGCAGGTACTCCGGCTACAATGGTATTATCGGGCACATTTTTAGTAACTACCGATCCGGCAGCAACAACGGCTCCGTAACCGATGGTTACACCGGGTAGGATGGTTGAGTTTGAACCTATCCATACTTTATCGCCTATTTTTACCGGAGAGGGAATGAGATCTTCTCTGTCGTCGGGGATGAGGGCGTGATTTAAAGTCGCTATTAAGGTGTTGTGCCCGATAAGAACGTCATCTCCTATTGTTATGCCTCCTTGATCTTGAAATTTACAACCGGCGTTAATGAAAACATGTTTCCCAATTGTAATGTTTTTACCGCAGTCTGTGTAAAAAGGAGGGAAGAGCCTGAAACTGTCGTCAATATCTTTTCCGGTCAGTTCTTTCATTAATGAAATGATTTTTTCAGGTGTATGATATGCCGTATTAATTTCCATTGTTATTTTGATAGCTTCTTGGCTTAGAAGGCACATTACCTGATGTATTTCTGAATTGGCTTTGACGGTATGACCGCTGTTCATGTAATTCAAAAAAGATTGTATGTCCATATTTTTCGTATTTTATTTTACAATACAAAGTTAGAGGTTTTGAGTTGTTAGGAGAATACCTTTTTTACAGAAGAAAATACCCCGATTACAGAATGTGTGTTATTAATATGTCGGATTTCCGTATTCGCACCATTACGTGTGTTTTGGGGTATATAAAGTCGGTTGTATGCCGAGAGGGCATACATAAAAATTGTACACGGAAGTATTGTTCTGGTTCTTGCTTAGCTTAGACGACTGCCTAAGTAGAGGAATAGCATCCCTATCAGTACCAAAATCAAATCGGGTACTTTACTGCGGATATTTTTTTCGCGCAATAGCAATGCTCCGCCGATAAAACTTACGACTACGCTGCTGCGCCGTACCATCGAGATGATTGAAATCATAGAGTCGGGATAACTCAGAGCGTAAAAATAGACGAAATCGGCCAATGTCAGGAATAAAGAGATAAAAAAGATGCTGTTTCGCCAGACGAACGGGGTTGTTTCTTTTCGTTTGGGATACCATAAAATCATCAGTATAAAGAACATGATTCCCATTTGATAAAACGTGTACCACACTTGTACCGTCATAGGGTCGAAGTGTTTCAGTAGATACTTGTCGTATAATCCGCTCATCGCACCGGTTATAGTTGCTAAAACGATGAATCCTATCCATTTGTTGTGTGCGAACCGGATACCTTCCTTTTTCCCCGATATAGATAGCATGTAAAATGAAAGGATAGCCGATAGCACGCCTATCCATTGATATATGTTCAGCCGTTCACCGAAAATCAACAATGCGCCTAAAAGCGTTAGTACGGGTTGAGAGGCTTTTATGGGTGCAGACAATGTTAAAGGAAGGTGTTTCATGGCGAAATATGCCAATATCCACGAAGATAATACGATTACGGCTTTCAGTAGTAAATAAAGATGTGCTCCCGATTGCAACGGCGGTATGTATACAACGGTTTGCTGCATCCACTCCGGTTGGCATCGAGAGAGTATCAACAGCGGAACGAAAAAAAGGCTGCAAAATAGCGTATTGAGAAATAAAACCGGAATAACGGCATTTTTGTTTAATGAAACCTTTTTACATAAGTCGTATAGCCCGAGCAAACAGGCGGAAATAAAAGCGAGTCCTAACCACATAATTTAGAGAAATATTTCGTCCGGATAAGTGATTCCAACCAGAAAAAGGCCTTGTGCCGGTACGGAAGTTCCGGCGCTGCAACGATTTTTAGCTTCTATAATACGGCAAAAATCTTCAACGCTCAACCGTCCTCTGCCTACATCTAACAGTGTACCGACAATGGCGCGTACCATGTTGCGTAAAAAGCGGTCGGCTTGGATGGTAAAACGGAATAAGTCTCCCTCTTTGCTCCATTCAGCTTTCATGATTTTACAGTTGTTCGTTTTTACATCTGTGTGTAGTTTGCTGAAACTTGTAAAATCGGTATAGTTGAATAGACAATTAGCAGCCTTGTTCATCTTTTCCCAATCAAGGGTAGAGTGTTGCTTCATAGAGTAACGTCCGAAGAAAGGGTCTTTTGTTGAAGACAGGAAGTAATGGTATGTCCGCGAAAGCGCATCGAAACGGCTATGTGCGTCGTTATGAACCGGAACTATTTTTGAAACGGCGATGTCTTTGGGTAATATCCGGTTCAGCCGTTCAGAAAATGCCGCTGTGTCGGATAATGCCGTTTCCGTGTCGAAATGGGCAACCATGAGCCGGGCATGAACGCCGGTATCGGTTCTTCCTGCTCCGGTAATAGAAACCGGTTGCCTTAATATTGTAGATAAAGCCTTTTCGAGACACTCTTGTACGGTAATGCCGTTCGGTTGTATTTGCCAACCGTGATATGCAGATCCGTCATACGATAAGTATATAAAATAGCGTTGCACCCCTATTCTCTTTTTGCCTGCAAAGATAGGGATAAAAAACGAAGAAATGAACGGGTGTGGAACGGGGACGTTCAATTTGCCGGTTTTGAAATATAAAACGGGAGGGTTTATCTGTTTTATACGTTTTTTTGTGCTGGAAATGAAAAAAATACGTGAGAAAATCAGCAGTTTGTTTTGTTTTTCTACATTTGTTCTAGGAAATTCTAAATGCCTGCATTATGAAAAATATCGTCGTGTTCTGTTTTTTTGTTTGGCCTGCTATTCTTTTCAGTCAAACGAAATGGGAACGAATTTCTTCGCTTGCCGGAGAAATAGAGATGCCTAACGGAGGGAATCAACAAACTTGTTGTGTTGTTGCGGATTTTAATGGTGATGGAGTAAATGATTTTGTTATAGGCGAACGCTCTTCTATGCCTTCTATGGTAGTTTATATTCGTACATCGAAAGGGTGGGATAAATACACGGTTGATAATGACCGTCGTACTCCGGAAGCCGGAGCTTGTGCCGTAGATATTAATAACGACGGTTATCTTGATGTGGTAGCCGGGGGCGATTGGCAGTCTAACGAGGTTTGGTGGTACGAGAATCCCGGACAAGATTTGGCTCTTTCTTCGTCGTGGAAACGTCATATAATAAAGAATTGGGGAGAAACCAAACATCATGACATAATGGCTATCGATTTGGACGGGGACGGAAAGCAGGAAATAGCTTTCTGGAATCAAGGCGCACAAACCATGTTTTTTGCCCGTGTACCGGATTATCCGGCGGGAAAATGGGAGGTAAAGCCTATTTATCGATATGAACGTAAAGAGGTTCCGCCGAGAGCGAGTTATAAGTTTAACGATGTGAACGAGCATGAGGGTTTGTGTAAGGCGGATATGGATGGAGATGGTTTCATGGAAATAGTAGGAGGCGCTATGTGGTTCAAATATACAGGAGACGACCGTTTTGAAGCTCATACGATAGATTCCGCCTATCATTATAGCCGTTGCGCAGCCGGGCAACTGAAAAAAGGCGGTCGGCCGGAAATTATTCTTGTTGTCGGCGATGGCGTTGGCCCGATGTTGCTGTACTCGTTTGATGAAAAGACAAAAAAATGGGAGCATAAAACCGTTGTAGATAGGTAGATAACGGACATTCGTTACAGATTGTAGATGTTGACGGAGACGGACATTTGGATATTTGGTTTGCCGAAATGCGTTTAAATGGCGGAAACGAACAGTCTCAACATAAAATTTTGTATGGCGATGGAACCGGAAACTTTACTCGGGAAGAGATTATTTCGGTAGGAGAAGATTTACATGAATCGAAAATAGCGGATCTCGATGGTGATGGAGACCTCGATATTATAGGGAAAGGGTATGACTTGAAAGGCGGCAACTTGAATATTTGGCTGCAAAACGGAACCGGAAAAGTCGTAGCGGAAAAATCGGGAACTTTCCGTAAAAATGCAGGTTTGCAATTATATTCTTTTCGAGATGATTTTGAAAATGATGTGGAAGAAACATTGCGATATGTCTCTTTGTTAGGATTCAAAGAGATGCGGATGTAAGAAATTTTATATTGAAGATGAGTCGCCCGATGCCCGAAAACAAGTAGAAGAATCTCTTGCTTATTTAAAAGAGTTAAGGTAATAAAAAATGCCTTCGGGAAAGTTAGATATGAAACTTTCCGGAGGCATTCTCAATATTTGTCCAGAGCGCAATTATTCTGCTTTTTTGTAAAGCATTGTTTTGTTTGGCTCAGACAGCGAAGCCGGATAAGCGTTCTTGGATGTTGCTCGTTTATAGTTCGGTTTGTCGCTCATGACAAAGTGTAAAGATACGCCCGATTTTATATCATCGTACGTTAAGGATGATTTATCGTATTTCTTGCCGTTTATGTATAAATCTTTTACGTACACGTTCTCTTTCGACCAGTTTTCCGTTGTCATCTTTATTTCTTGTCCGTTGCTCATTGTGATAGAGAGAGCTTCTACGCAGGGAGACCCAATGTTATAAATATTGCTGGATGGTGCAACGGGATAGAATCCGGCGCAATTAAACATATACCATGCCGACATTTGGCCGCAATCGTCATTTCCGCTTAAAGAACCCGGCTCGTTTCCGTAAAAACGATCTACGATTTCGCGTATCCATTTCTGGCATTTCCAAGGTTGCCCGATGTAATTGTATAAATAAGCCACATGGTGGCAGGGTTCGTTACCGTGCCAATATCCGCCGATGCGTCCCTGTATATCGTGTGCGCCCGGAATGTCATCGGGCAGCTCTACCGTGAAGAGTTCATCTAAGCGTGTTTCAAAAAGTTTGCGTCCCATTAAGTTGATGTATCCTTGTACATCGTGCGGAACATACCATGTGTATTGCATGGTAAATCCTTCTGTAATATCGCCCCAGCCGTTTACCGATCCCGGTCCTTGGTAAGCAATGGGGGTGAAAGGCGTACGCCAATTACCTTGGGTATCACGTCCGCGCATATACTTTGTTTCCGGATCAATCAATGTTTGGTACGACAAAGACCGATTTAAAAAGTAATTGTAGTCGTCTGTTTTTCCCAAAGCCTTAGCAGCCTGGGCTATGCAATAGTCGTCGTAGGCGTATTCCAATGTTTTAGATACGGATTCCGCTTCTTTGTCAAACGGCACGTAACCGTTGCGGATGTAATCGGGCAAGCAGTCGTAGTGAGGATTTAGCGCAGTTTGTTTCATCGCTTCATAAGCACGTTCGTAGTCGAATCCTTTTACGCCTTTTACAATCATATCGGACAGAACGGAAACGGCGTGATAACCGATCATGCACCAAGTCTCATTTCCGTAAAAAGACCAGATGGGCAACATCTTTTCCGTGCTTTTGTCGAAATGCGCCAACATGGAGTTGGCTATGTCTGCGTTTATGTCTTGATGCACCAGATTGAACCAAGGATGCAGCGCACGGTACGTATCCCATAGAGACAGGGTTGTATAATTGGTAAAACCTTTCGCCTCTTCTATGTTTTTATCTAATCCTCTGAAACGTCCGTCGGCATCTTGAAAAATAAAAGGATGTAATGCTGCGTGATAAGCAGAGGTATAGAAAGTTTCTTTTGTTTTCCGGTCGGCAGTTACTTTATATTTTTGTAATTCTTTTTCCCACAGGTTTATGCCTTTGTTTTTTAATCCGTCAAATGTTTCTCCGTTCAACTCTTGCAAATTTAAACGTGCGCCGTCTGTACTAATGGCGGAAATGGCAGTTTTTACGGTAATTTCTTCGCCTTCTTTGGTAGAGAAAGAGAGGCAGGCCATCAAGTTCTTTCCCCATGCTTCACGGTCGCTTCTGAATCGGGATGTGTTGTAAATTACCGGTTTTTTATTTTGTATTATGCGCAATGTGTCGGGTTTTTTAGAAAAAACGGCGGTGAAATACACGTGCCGTTCAGGTCCCCATCCTTTTACTAATTTATAACCGGTAATGGTAGAGTCGTTTTCTACACGCAGATTAGCCCATTCGCAAGATTGCCATAGCGTATGGTTCAGATCTATCATAATAAACGACTTATCTGATTTTGGATATGTAAATCTAAACATTCCGCTTCTTTGCCCGGCTGTCATTTCCGCTTTTACGCCATAGTCTTGCAGTTGTACGGCATAGTAATTAGGCGACGCCCACTCTTTTTCGTGTGAGTATCGAGAGCGGTAGCCTTCGTCCGGATTTTCTCGGCTGCCCGGATCTAATTTCATTTCGCCCGTGCCCGGAATGAAAAGGAAATCGCCTAAATCGGGAATGCCTGTTCCGCTTAGATGTGTCAAACTGAAACCTAAAATAGAGGTATGATTGTATTTATAACCGGCTGCTGCGTCGTAAAATTTAGAGTCGGTATCCGGACTGATTTGAATACCTCCGAAAGGAATTTGTGCTCCGGGATAAACGTTTCCGTATCCGTCTGTCCCTACCATCGGATTGACATATTCGGTCAGTTTTTCATTTTGAGCCATGCCGGATAATGCAAAACACGATATGGTAAGTAATGTATAAAATTTCAATTTCATGTTTGTAAACTTTATAAATTTGCAACTTTTTTATTGAAGACAAAAGTAGTAATAAAAATATGAATATTAAAAAGGGTCTATGCAATAGTTATGCGGAATCTATATGGAATATTTACAGCGTTTTCTCGAAAGTGTAAAACGTTCCGTTTTTACCGGTCAGAGGTATTTCTCCACAACGGGTATAACCGCATCGGGTATATAGTAAATGCGCCGGAGTGTTGGTAGAACAGGAGTCGAACCGGATAGAACGGTATTTTTGCCTGCTAGCTTCGTTTTCGATAAAATCGATTAAAATTTCTCCGAAATGTTTGCCTCTATGGTCGGGGGCTATGAATAGACGGTGCATGTAAAGCGCCGGACAAGGAGTTTTCCAGTTGACAGATTGATAATGAATGTCGTATGTCTCATTAATAGAAACGGCTCCTATTAATTGTTCGGTTTTTGCCAACAGCAAAAACAGGCTTCCGGTCTCGATATCATTTTTTAATATCTCTTGCGATGGATATGTTTCGCTCCAACTCATACCCGGATAAGGATTCTGAATGACGGCTTGTTTTAAGGCATAAACATTCGGAAAGTCTTGTAATACCGCTTTTCGGAATAGGAACATAAATCAATTATCTTAATTTTAAAACGTCTCCCGGTTTAGCGGTATAGTCAGGCGATTTTTTATTCATCTTATATAAATTCTTTATCCGGATACCGTATCGTTGAGAAATCGAATACATAGATTCTCCGCCTTTTACAATGTGGGTCTGGTATTGTTTTTGCGCTTTTTTGTTTTTCTTTTCCAAATAGATGATGTCTCCTTCCGTGAGTTGATAATTGACAGGGATTTCGTTGTAATCGGCCAGCCCGACGGTTTTAAAACCGAACTCGGCGGCTATATATGAGAGTAAATCGCCCGGGCGTACTATTACATATATCAATCCGTTTGCTTTATAAACTTGGTGCGGCATATAATCGGCGGGTAATTTTTTATTGCGTTTTATTTCCGTTTTTTTTGCCGTTTTATGGTTAGCCGCCATTTTATCGTATTGATGTAGTTCGTAGTCTTCTATGATTTTTATCAACTTGCTGGCATAGGCTTTGTCCGTGGCGTATCCGCAACGTTGCAACCCTCGCGCCCAACCTTTATAGTCGGTTGTTTTTAATTGAAAGAGTGAAGCGTATCGTGAACGTCCGGTCAAAAAAATAGAGTGATCTTCGTACGATTCTTCGGCGTGTTTGTATTTGCGGAAACATTCTCCGGCTTTGTCATCGTCATGATAGACGGCAGGACCTCTCCAATCGTGGCATTTGATGCCAAAGTGATTGTTCGATTTACGGGCTAATTGCCCTTTGCCCGCGCCGGATTCCAATAATCCTTGCGCTAATGTGATGCTGGCGGGAATCTTATATTTTTTCTGTTGTTCTATCGCAATATTTTTGTAGTCTTCTATATAGTATAAATACAATTGGTTGCGTACTTGCGCCGTAGATGAAAAATATCCGGCGGAAATTAGAAATAAAAATACGGAAGTGATACACTTTTTTAAAAATGTGTTCATGTGATATGCCTCTTACAATTCGTATTATTTTTTGTTTTCATGCAAAAGTAGCTAAAAAAAGAGTATCTTTACACATCAAGCCGATACATTAAGAAAAAATAGTATGAAAGAACTGAAAGTCTGTAATGTTTTTATAGAATGTAACGAAAATGAGTTGTCTATTGGCGATGCGGAATTGGTGAATCGTGCCCGAGAGGCGGCAAAAAACGCTTATGCTCCATATTCCGGTTTTTATGTCGGGGCGGCAACTCTACTTGATAACGGGATGATAATAACCGGT
>JAFUKV010000061.1 GCA_017467745.1 Bacteroidaceae bacterium
TCGAGGCGACGTCAAAATCAACATCAACACCTCGCTTATCCAGTTCTTCTCGAATAACATTCTTCACTTTTCTTGCCGTACCAACAGGAACCGTACTTTTCGTAACAAATACCACATATTGTTTCAAGTTCTGTCCCACAGTACGAGCAACATCGAGCACATATTTCAAATCTGCGCTACCGTCCTCTCCCGGAGGTGTCCCTACCGCACAGAAAACAAGTTCTACATCATCCAAAACATTCGCTAACTCTGTGGAAAAACCCAGACGTCCCTCCCGAACGTTTTTTCTGACCAATTCTTCTAAGCCCGGTTCATAAATAGGCATCGTACCGTTTTTCAGCAACGATATTTTCTCCGTATCAATATCTATGCAAGTAACGTTCGTACCCATTTCCGCGAAACAAGCACCACTCACTAACCCCACATAACCTGTACCTACAATTGCTATTTTCATAACGATACGAATAATATCAAATTTTTCAACCTCAAAGCAATGATCTTAAAGAAAGAAAAATTTTATTCATATAAATATATGCCAAAGGTCGGTCACCCCCAAACTAAAAAGCAACCAACCATCTAAATATCAGCCCCATAAAGCTAAAAACAATAATAATAAAAACAGTTACAAAGGTAACATCTTTATTCTTAAATAGAAAAATTTGAATATAAAAAAGTTTCAACAACAAATATCGCCTATTTACAGGCTATACGCAACTAATTATATAGTATCATCGCAAAGAAGTTCTTTTTTTCAATACCGTATTTAATTTTACGCAGACAGTAGCTCCTAATTGCTCTAAAAACAAGGCCAAATAATTTCGTTTGATACGTTGAATTTTCCCCGAAACATTCTTCAATGTTCCACAGACAACCTCCACCTCATCGCCGAGACAAAGGGTATGTTCAGAGGCTTTCTCCAAAAATTTCCGGATAACCTCTATCTCTTTATCTCTTACTACGGCCGGAGCCCCATCATAATAAACAATTTTCGAGACACCGTTTATCGTCAACAAAGGCCTCAATTCAGATTCTTCACAATGTACGAATATATAAGATGAGAATAATGGGACTTCTACCATTTTTACCCTGTCAGACCATATATGAGCCGAACGGTGTAAAGGCAACCAACACTCTACTCCTACTCCATCCAACCGTTCTTTTACACGTTTTTCAGATCGAGGAGCGGTGTACAAAGCATACCATTTTTTTATCCCTTTCATCTGTTCTCCTTTTATGAGACAAAGAAACGAATTTTTATCAAAAAACAAAATATTTATCCTAAAAAGAGGAACCAATAAATGCCGAACGACTTTTGCTCAGAATAACACAAGAATAGACGAACTATTAATTATCAACACATTAAGAAAAATGCTTAGTATTATAATATATAATATATTTTCAAAAATGACATACCAAACATTCTGTCCGAAATATTTTTTACCTTTGCGGCCTATGTTCAATTCTACAAAATTTACAAGCAAAGAGATTCTCTCAATCACTTATCCTATTCTAATCAGCATTTTAATGGAACAACTGATAGGGATGACGGATACTGCCTTTTTAGGAAGAGTGGGAGAGATAGAGTTAGGAGCATCTGCATTAGCCGGTGTGTATTACTTAGCCATATTCATGGTTGCTTTCGGGTTCAGTATCGGTGCACAAATTATCATAGGCCGCCGTAACGGAGAACAAAATTTTACACGTATAGGCGCCGTATTTTATCAAGGCATCTATTTTTTACTCATACTGGCCGTCATCTTATTTTCTCTTTCTTGGAAATTTTCCGACAGTGTTTTGGATAAGCTAATCGAATCGCCCCGAATATGCAAAGCCGCTGTCAGCTATATAAACTGGCGCGTGTGCGGATTTTTCTTTTCATTCATCGGCGTCATGTTTCGTGCTTTCTTCGTGGGTACCACACAAACCAAGACGCTTACGCTCAATTCTATTGTCATGGTATTATCGAACGTTATATTCAACTATATACTTATTTTCGGAAAATTCGGATTTCCCGCTTTGGGCATCGCCGGAGCCGCTATCGGCTCTTCATTAGCTGAATTGGTTTCGGTTTTGTTTTTTGTTATTTATACCATCCGTAAAGTAGACACCCGGAAATACGGATTGAACTATTTGCCGAAATTTGAGGCCAGAACATTAAAACGTATGCTGAACATATCTGTCTGGATTATGATACAGAACTTCGTATCCATGTCTACTTGGTTTCTATTTTTCATTGCAGTAGAGCATTTAGGAGAGCGACCATTAGCCATTACCAATATCATACGCAACGTATCGTCTTTTCCATTCATGATTTCTATCGCTTTCGCATCTACGTGCAGCACATTAATAAGCAACCTAATAGGAGCCGGTGAAAACCGTTACGTATGGGGCACAATTAAGCAATGTATCCGCATTACTTATTATTTTATGACTCCGGTATTATTGTTTTTCATTCTGTTCCCTACTCTGATTTTACGAATATATACTGACTCAGCCGATTTAATCGACGCATCTATCCCTGCACTGATGGTGTTATGCTCGGCTTACATACTGACAATTCCTTCCAATATATTTTTTCAATCCGTATCAGGAACAGGAAACACCCGCACGGCTCTCGGTCTGGAAACAATAGCATTGGTTATATACGTATGTTATATATCATACATGATTTTCTATCTAAAAGTAGATGTCGCTTTATGCTGGACGAGCGAACATGTATATTCTTTTTGCATCCTTATCCTCACATATTTTTATATGAAAAAAGGCGACTGGCAAAAAAGACGGATTTAATATTCACTGAATATTATACATATTTTCTTAGTTACATCAACCTGTTTTCAGCCATATATCTCCAAAGTGGAGCTGCGATGAGGGACTGCTTTATGGCGTCCGCTTTCAATAAACTTTTCACTTCTTCCAGCGTAAGCAATTGTACGGTCAAATCTTCGGATGCCTCTAAATGTTGCTCAGAAATTTTTTCTACATCTAAGGCTAAGAAACAATGCGTTAAATTCGTATGTGTGCTCGGATTTGCGGAAATCGTCATAATCTCTTTCCATTCGCCGTTGCCGTATCCAGTTTCTTCTAACAACTCCCGTTGCGCGGAAACCAATGGAGAGGCATCTTCTTTTTCACAAACTCCCGCACAGATTTCATACGAAACTTCTCCTAAACCATGCCGATATTGAGTGATGAATACAAATTTTTGATCTTTCGTTATAGCAATCACATTCACCCAATCGGGATATTCGAGCACATAATATTCCGGTATTACATTCCCGTTCGGCAACCGCACCTCTTCTTTCCGAACGGTCAACCACGGTCTTTTATACAGATATTCACTTTTCAATACCTCCCACTTCTCCAATTTATCGCCTTTTCGATTTATCATACTTATACATTTATTTCACGGCAAAACAACCATTAAAAACCTACGATAATTTTTTCTCTTTATTCCATGTAAACGCACAAAGAATAATAGACAAAATGCACGCCGCTATCAGAATATAAAAACCTCCGTCCCAACCAAACACATCGACAACAGAACCTAACGCAATGTTGGCAAAAAGCGCACCTCCTAAATAACCGAACAATCCCGTAAATCCGGCTGCCGTACCGGCTGCTTTTTTAGGGACTAAATCGAGCGCCTGAACACCTATCAACATAACAGGACCATATATCAGAAATCCTATCATAACCAAAGCGATATTGTCTATCAAAATGTTTCCAGCCGGATTTTTCCAATAAACGATAACCGCAAATAAAACCAACGCCATAAAAATAATAATTGAAGGGGCGCGCCTTCCTTTAAATATTTTGTCCGATATCCAGCCACACAACAGCGTACCCGGAATGCCGGCATATTCGTACAGGAAATAAGCCCATCCGGTCTCTTTCACCGACATGCCTTTGGCCTCTTCCAGATAGGTCGGAGCCCAATCTAACACGCCATACCTTACCAAATAGACAAACGCATTGGCAAAAGCGATAAGCCAAAGCAACTTATTGTTAAACACGTAATCAAAGAATATTTGTTTTGCAGAAAACTCTTTTTCATACTTTTCCGAATAATCTTTCGCCGCATCGTGTTTATAAAGTTCGACAGGCGGCAATCCGCACGATTGGGGAGTATCGCGAATCAACAGCCATGCAATTACCGCAACAAGCATAGCTACCATGCCGGGAAAATAAAATTTAGACTGCCACTCTCCGAAAATAGCTATTCCGACAATCGCCAACGGACCTATCAATCCGCCACCTACATTGTGGGCTACATTCCAGATAGACATCTTAATACCTCGCTCTTTGTGCGAAAACCAATGCACCATTACTCGCCCGCAGGGAGGCCATCCCATGCCTTGAAACCAACCGTTGATAAACAAAATACCAAACATAACGGCAACCGAACTGACGGCAAAAACGGAGAATCCCATAAAAATCATCGTCAATGCCGACAGGACAAGCCCTACCGTTAAAAACTTACGAGCATCCGAACGATCCGAGACATTGCCCATTATAAATTTACTGATTCCGTAGGCAATAGATATGGCAGACATAGCAAAACCTAACTCGGCTTTGGAATAACCTTGATCTATAAGATCCGGAATAGCCAACGAAAAGTTTTTCCGCACTAAATAATATCCGGCATATCCTATAAAAATACCCAGAAAGACCTGCAAACGTAACTTTTTATATTCTTTATCGACTTTTGCCCCGTCCATCATCGGTTTATGCGGAGCCGGTTTGAAGAAATCAAGCATAAATATTTTTTATTGGGATAATCCCTGTCAGATTATCTTAATTCGTGTTTTTCTGAATTAAAGTTTTTTGTCCGACAATACATTATCAGGTTTAGTTATTGCAAAGTAAATCATATTTTCTTCATTACAACACGAAATACCGATTTTATTTTACTCATCCGATTGCAGAAACCAAAATAAACAAAAAAGGTTCCACCGCTACCGATGAAACCTTTTCTCTATCCACTACTTTTTCTTATTTTCTTTTGCTACGACGGTCTTTTCTTTCTTCCGACGCAGTTTTACGACTTCTTCGAGGTTTTTCGCCATACCCCCGCTTATCACTGCGCGAATCACCGTCTCTAAAACGCTTACGTCCGGACGATGTTCCGGGTGTTTTTTCTCCGGCAGGTTCTACAAAAACCCGCTTACCGAAAAAGTCTATATTTTTCAGAGATTTCACAACATAATTGGCCTCACCTTCTTCTACATCGAAAAACGAGAAGTTCGGCATCAGATCGATTTTTCCGATAACTACATGGCCGCCAATATTACGGTTTATCATATCTATCAACGTATTGGGATATAAACCGTCGTTTTTACCCAAGTTGATGAATAAACGGGCAAAACCGGATTGAGCGGAACGATTTTTCTTAACGCTATCGCGTTCGCCCCGTCTTGTCTCTTTTTTACTGCTACGTTCTTCGGGAACATCCAATTCTTCCGCATCCCGATAATAATCCAATAACCGGTTAAACTCTAACGAAACCACACGTTTAATAAGATCCTCTTCGCTCAACCATTCTAATTTACGGAATATCGAAGGCAGATAAGAAGCAATCTCCTCTTCGTTCACTTCTACCTTTTCTATACGGTCTACCAGATTAAACAATTGTTTTTCGCAAATCTGCCTACCGGAAGGGATATGACCTTTTTCAAATTTTTTACCGATAATGCGTTCTATATCACGCATCCGACCTTTTTCGCGCGTATGGATAATAGCGATAGAAGTTCCCGTTTTTCCGGCACGACCTGTACGTCCGCTTCGATGAGTATATGTTTCAATATCTTCGGGCAAACCATAGTTGATTACATGCGTCAGATTATCTACATCCAAACCGCGAGCAGCAACATCGGTAGCCACAAGCAAACGAATATTTTTCACCCGAAATTTCTGCATAACGGTATCTCGTTGCGCCTGCGACAATTCGCCATGCAAAGCATCCGCATTATAGCCATCTTCCATCAAATGGTCGGCAATCTCCTGAGTTTCTCGCCGAGTTCGGCAAAAAATAATTCCATAGATATTCGGATGATAATCGGCAATACGTTTCAATGCCAAATATTTATCTCGGGCATGCACCATAAAATAAACATGTTTTACATTGGCCGCTCCCTCGTTTTTTGATCCGACTACAATCTCCTTCGGATTACGCATGTATTTTTTCGCTATACGCGCTATCTCAGCCGGCATAGTGGCAGAGAACAACAATGTATTACGATTCTCCGGCACTTCCGCCAAAATAGCGTTAATGCTATCGGTAAAACCCATATTCAACATTTCATCCGCCTCATCCATAATGACGGTACGTATATTTTCGAGACTGACGGTTTTCCGATTCATCAAATCTATTAAACGTCCCGGCGTAGCAACAATAATATGCACTCCTTTTTTGAGCGATTTTATTTGGCTTTCTATGCTGGAACCACCATAAACGGGCAGTATTCTCAACCCTTTTACATATTTGGAATAATCGGACAAATCGCCCGAAATTTGCAAACAAAGCTCGCGGGTCGGACACAATACCAACGCCTGCGGAACATTACGAGAAACATCAATTCTTTGTATAACCGGTAAGCCGAACGCAGCCGTCTTTCCCGTTCCGGTTTGTGCAAGGGCTACAACGTCACCGTCTTCCCCCAGCAAATAAGGTATTACCTGCTCTTGTACCGGCATAGGCGATTCATACCCCATTTCGGTAATAGCTTTCAGTATTTCGCTGTTAATTACTAATTCTTCAAATGTCTTCATTAAAATAATTTGCTTGTTGTTAAAACTTTAGAAGTTGTATAGTAAAAATTTCCCTTCCGTAGTGTCAAGCTGATAATGAGAGGAAGATACGTCTACACGACTAAAGATAATTAAATGGGTGCAAATGTACGCATTTAATTTGATAATTAGAGACTAAGAGATAAATAATAATCTTAACATATCCATATTTACAATGAAATGTATTTTTTCGCCCTATATTGACACTATTCAGAAACACCCAATAATACTATTCATAAAATTTCATATCTTTGCAATGTACAAGCCGTTTTAATTTTACTATATGAAAACACAAAACGCTACTTTTAAATATTTCTGTACGTATATTTTCTCTATCTATTTTTCTATTTCTTTCGTATACGGATATAAAGTAAGCGGACTTACTTGCGAATCTCTCAAAAATCCGTTAGGAATAGAAACGGAGAATCCTTTATTGGGTTGGATAATTGAATCGGACGATAAAAAAGACGCCCAATCGGCATTCCAAATTATTGTAAGCGACAATCCCGAAGAAATAAAAAAAGGTAATGGTAACATGTGGGATTCAGGAAAAATAAAATCGGGAAAAACAAACGGCATCGAATATCAAGGAAAACGGTTACAAGCCCAAAAACGCTATTTTTGGAGTGTACGATCGTACAACGAACAAGACATTGCTTCGGAATGGAGCGAACCCGCTTTTTTTGAAATGGGAATGATACACCCGTCTAACTGGATGGCGCAATGGATTGGAGACGGTAAACGACTGCCGGACAATATTTTCGATTTTCAAAGAAACGACCCTACTCCGCTCTTACGAAAAGACTGGATCATAAAAAAAGCGGTAGCTTCCGCCCGTCTCTATATAGCCGGAACAGGGTATTACGAAACATATCTAAACGGACAAAAAGCGGGGGAATATTTTCCAGATTCAGAATGCTTTTCACCCGAAACAATAACCTATAATACATTCGATGTAACCGACATGCTACAACAGGGTAAAAACACTTGGAGCGTTATATTAGGAAACAGAATTTACCCCTCATCTCCGATGAAACTTTTCAAGCTATCGAACGAATATAAGACAACTAATCGCCCTGCCATTCTCGGGCAACTGGAAATATTATACACCGATGGCCACAAAGAACGCATATTGACCGATTTGACATGGAAAACTATTCCAAGTCCGATAACACAACACGACACATATTCAGGAGAACATTACGATGCTCGAGCAGAAATATCGGGATGGAATCTGCCCGGCTCCGAAACTTTCGGTTGGAGAAATGTTGTTTTCGCAGATGTGCCCGCAAAAGTCTTAAAATCGCAGATGTGCCCTACTGTAAAAAAATACCCTCTAAAACCTATAAAAATAACAAAACCTCTTCCCCAGACATGTATTTTCGATATGGGGCAGAATATCACAGGAGTAATCCGTTTGAAAATTGAAGGAGAACGGGGAACAAAAATTTCCATCCGCTATGGTAACAAAATTCTCCCCGACGAACATGTAGATCCAATGATAATCATTACTAAACCTGACACCAACCTGCTCACTAAACAAGGACAACAAATTATTCGGCAAGAAGACTCCTACATCTTAAAGGGACACAAAGCGGAAGAGATATGGCAACCGAAATTTACTTTACATAAATTCAGATATGTAGAAATAACCGGATTCCCGAAAGATCTTTCATTAGAAAATATAGAAGGAATCTTATTCAACTTTAATTAAAACACAAGAAACGCAAAACTATATAAATACAACTTAACCAACTACACAAGATGAAACACACGCAAAACCAACTACTGACGCTACTTGTCCTTACTTTTATAACAATTATTCCCACATACGGACAAACAGTTGCCGAATCTAAAAGAATCTGGGATAAAACTCCCCACTGCGCCTTTACCGATTTACTTTATTACAAAAACGCTTTTTATTGTTGTTTCAGAGAAGGGAACAGCCACGTACCGTACCGCTGGGCAGACGACGGAAAAATCCGCGTACTAAAATCAAAAGACGGAGAAGAGTGGCAATCGTTTGCCTTATTGGAACTACCGGGCATAGACCTGCGAGATCCTAAAATCAGTGTAACTCCTGACGGTAGACTAATGCTCACCATGGGCGGAAGCGTTTACATGATGGGAGAATTTAAAGGTTCGCGTACACATGTAGCGTTTTTCGATAAAAAAACCGGCTCTTTCTCCAAACCAATACCAATAGAACTATCCGCCGAATTATATACCGGTATGGATTGGCTATGGAAAGTTACATGGCACAAAAAAAACGCTTATGGTTTGATATATCAAGTAGATAAAGAAACCGGATCGAATATCCTTCTTTTAGTCTCATCGAAAGACGGAATACATTACCAGCTTGTTTCTCGTATTCCTATCTCTAAACACCTGCCAAACGAAGGAGCCATCCGGTTTGACAAAAACAATAATATGAAATTTATTGTCCGTTGTGAAGATGGTGAAGTAGGCGGATTTTACGGAGAAAGCGCATATCCATATACAGACTGGAAAGTATACGACGTAGGCAAACAATTAGGAGGCCCTGATATGATAACAGTGCCCGACGGAAAAACAATTGTCGCAACAAGAGCTTTCGGCGATAAAGGTCCTTATACAGCCCTAATGGAACTCGGCAAGAATTATAAATTACAAGAAATCTGCCGATTTCCCAGCGGAGGAGATTGCAGCTATCCGGGTTTAGTATATAAAGACGGTTATTTATACGTTTCTTACTATTCAGGACACAATAGAGGCCATGCTATCTATTTCTCTAAAATAGATTATTCTCAATTGTTTCCTAAACAATAAACAAAGAAAGATATGGCAAAACCGTCATATCTTTCTTTAATATATTTCACTATTTATTCAATTTTTATATTACCGATATCTCCGTTATCGGTAATCTTTTTTATTCGTATCTTTGTGGTCATTACTATGTTTAGGAAAAGATTATTAGATATGAACATTTCCGATTTTGAAATCATGGCTCCGGTCGGTTCGTACGACTCTTTGAGCGCAGCTATACAAGGTGGCGCCGATTCTGTTTATTTCGGCATAGAAGGGCTGAACATGCGTTCGCGTTCTTCAAATAACTTCTCTCTCGACGATTTAAGACAAATCGCCTCTATCTGCAAAGGACACGGCATAAAAAGTTACCTGACGGTAAATACCGTCATCTACGACAATGACCTGCCCTATATGCGTTCTATCATAGACGCGGCGAAATCTGCGGGAATTTCTGCTATTATAGCCAGCGACATTGCCGCCATGACGTATGCCCGCAGCATCGGAGTAGAGGTACACCTTTCCACTCAATTAAACATAACAAATATTGAATCGCTGCGCTTTTTCGCTCAATTTGCCGATGTCGTAGTATTAGCGCGCGAACTGAATCTCGACCAAGTCTCCGAGATTTTCAGAACCATAAAACAAGAAAACATAACAGGGCCTTCGGGCAAACATATCCGTATAGAAATGTTTTGTCACGGCGCGCTCTGTATGGCGGTATCGGGCAAGTGCTATCTAAGTCTGCACGAGATGAACAGTTCCGCAAACAGAGGAGCGTGTATGCAAGTATGCCGGCGAGGATATATTGTAAAAGATAAAGAAAGCGACATTGAAATGGAAATAGATAACCAATACATCATGTCGCCAAAAGACCTGAAAACAATCCATTTTATCAATAAAATGATAGACTCCGGCGTACGGGTATTCAAAATCGAAGGCCGGGCGCGAGGTCCCGAATATGTACGTACCGTGACGGAATGTTACAAACAAGCATTGCACGCTTATCTTGACAACAATTTTTCGGAAGAAAAAATAGCGGAATGGGATACCCGTCTACGCTCGGTATTCAACAGAGGATTCTGGAACGGCTACTATCTGGGACAACGTTTAGGAGAATGGAGCCACAAATACGGATCGGAAGCTACGGAGAAGAAAATTTATATCGGAAAAGGTATCAAATATTTTTCAAATATCGGCGTAGCCGAGTTTTTAATGGAGACCCAAACCCTACGTGTCGGGGATAAGATTCTGATAACCGGACCTACTACCGGAGCTGTTTCTATGGTTGTAGATGAAATACGGGTAGACCTTAAACCGGTACAAGAAACAGTTAAAGGAGAACGCTTCTCTATCCGTGTACCCGAAAAGATTCGCCCATCGGATAAACTTTTCAAATTAGTCGACTCCGAAATTTTACGCCAACAAAGACTTCAAGAGCATAAATAGGGTTTCCTGAAACAAGTAAAACATTTCATATAATCGCTGTTATCCATTCTTATATATCATGAAACGAAAAAAGAACGCTTTTTATTCTAAACTTATAACCGGTATGTGCATGTTATCGGCCATTTATTTAGTTGCTTGTTCAAATGAGAAAAAAGAGCTGCAAATAGCTTACCAAGCCCAAGCCTCTACCGGCGAAGGGGCTATCTGGCATCCCGAACGCCACTCTCTTTTCTGGGTAGATATAGAAGGGAAACGATTGTACGAATTTTTACCCAATGAAAAACGTTGTAACACTTGGGATTTCGGCAGTATGATTTCGACTGTGGTTCCCGAATCGGAAACTTCGGTTATTGTGGCTCTTCAAAACGAAATAGTACGGCTAAATATTGAAAACGGCGTGCGAAAAACCATCGCGACCATAGATAACCGACACGGTAAAAACAGATGCAATGACGGCAAATGCGACCCCTCAGGGCGGTTATGGGTCGGAACTATGGGATTCGACGCACCCTATGGAGCAGCATCGCTTTTTCGTGTAACCGCTGATGGAAATGTAACCAAAATGATAGACAGCGTTACCATCTCAAACGGTTTAGCATGGACAGCAGATAAACAATATATGTATTATATAGATACACCTACTCGCCAAATAGCCCGTTACCAGTACAATGACGATACCGGCGAAATTATTTTTGACGGAATTGCGGTAGAAATTCCCGATGGGTGCGGTTCTCCCGACGGTATGACAATAGATAATAACGGTAACCTATGGGTAGCGCACTGGGGTGGATACGGCGTATTTTGCTGGAATCCGCATACAGGAGAATTACTTCAAAAAATAGATGTTCCTGCACCTCATGTCGCCTCATGCGCTTTCGGAGGAAAAAATCTGGACATCCTTTATATCACCACCGCTCGTGCCGGATTATCACAAGACATGTTAGACAAATACCCTTTAAGCGGAAGCCTATTTGTTTGTAAACCGGGCGCAAAAGGCGTTAAAACAAATCTCTTCGGCAAAAAGAACTAAAAACATTTTCGTAATTCCGGAATACTTTTCTTAGTGCCTAATACTAAGAACTTTTTTTGGGAGGGACAATTATTACCCATTTTGAGGTAATGACTTGGCAACTACTTGTCCTAATTGCTGTGTCTTGCTTTGATTTGATTTGCGCCTAAGAAACTCATTTCTTTTACAATAGAAAATCCGATACACCCAAAGTATATCAAAGAAAAAGTTAATAGCTATTGGTTAAGTTTACTCAATCGCATAACAATTGATGTTTGGCTTCTACCCATTTTGGCTGCAATATACTTCACACTTCTACCCTCACTATGCAACTTTAATAAAAATTGGGATGCTTACGGTATCGATCGGTTTCTTGCGATAGCATTTTTCGCCTGTTCTCCCTTCTTTCTGCGCTTGCGCTCTTGACAATAGGAACAAACGTTATGTGTATGTGAGCGGTTGTTTCCTCATCTCAATACAAATATGCTGCCATGATATTTTTCTTGCCAAGCAGGTCTGTAAAATTTTCCAGTAAGTTTTATGTAAGAATTTTATTCTGAACTCAATGATTATAGAAATATTGGTGTCGTTAAAATTGTTCTTCTGAGTGGTACTTGTTAGTCTGAAATGCCTTCTTTGCCCATTTTCAGCTTTTTATATGGAGTTTTACGCCAAAACATATATCAGCCTGTCGGAGAAAAGAGTATGCTTAAACAGGGCATTTGAATTTTAGCGGGCATCAATAATGAAAAACAAGACGCCCTGTCCAAAATGGACAGGGCGTCTCCAATAATAGCCCTTTATATTAATCTTTCAGTTTAGCACTGATAAATTCACGATTCAAACGAGCGATATTGGTAATAGAAACACTTTTGGGGCACTCAGCCTCGCAAGCACCTGTATTAGTACAGTTACCAAAACCAAGCTCATCCATTTTGGCAACCATCGCTTTGGCACGGCGAGCCGCTTCAACGCGACCTTGCGGCAATAACGCCAATTGGCTTACCTTTGCCGATACAAAAAGCATGGCCGAACCATTCTTACATGCTGCTACACATGCTCCGCAACCGATGCAAGAAGCCGAATCCATCGCTTCGTCCGCATCCTTTTTAGGAATAGGAATTGTATTTGCATCGGGAACACCACCAGTGTTAATAGATATATATCCTCCTGCCTGCATAATTTTATCGAAAGCCGAACGATCTACCATCAAGTCGCGGATTACCGGGAAACCGGCTGAACGCCACGGTTCGATAGTAATAGTTTCGCCATCTTTAAATTTACGCATATGCAATTGACAAGTAGTAACGTCTTCGTCTGGTCCATGAGGATGTCCGTTCACATAAAGCGAACACATACCGCAAATACCTTCACGGCAATCATGGTCGAAAACTACCGGTTCTTTTCCTTCGTTAATAAGTTTTTCGTTGAGAATATCGAGCATTTCAAGGAATGAACTGTCTACCGATATGTTTTCCAACGAATAAGTTTCAAAAGCACCCTTTTCTTTCGGGCCTCTTTGACGCCATACTTTCAGCGTTATATTGATTGTTTTGTCCATAACATTTAGTGTATTTGCCGCACCGCCTATCAAAAAAACATTGTTTCTTTTTAAGACGACACGAGGCTCGGTTAAGAATTATTGTTTATAATTACGTTGTTGAACTTTTATACATTCGTAATTCAAGGGTTCTTTCAACAACTCGGGATCTTTGTCTTCTCCTTGATATTTCCAACAAGAAACATACATAAACTTAGCGTCATGACGAAGAGCTTCTCCCTCTTCCGTTTGATGTTCCTCGCGGAAGTGACCGCCGCAAGATTCTTCACGGTTCAAAGCATCCAAAGCCATCAATCGGCCTATTTCAATAAAGTCTGCCAAACGAAGAGCCTTTTCAAGTTCTACGTTCAACGTATTGGCTTCTCCCGGAATGCGTACATTCGTCCAAAACTCTTTCTTAACTTCCGCCAGTTTCGTCAATGCAGTCTCTAAACCTTCCTTAGTACGTCCCATACCGACATATTCCCACATTACCAATCCGAGTTCTTTGTGGATAGAGTCTACCGAACGTTTTCCTTTGATGCTCATCAATTTATTGATACGATCTTGAATAGCTTTTTCCGCTTCTACAAACTCTGGCATATCAGTGCTGCACAAAGGCACTTGAATTTGGTCTGCCAAATAATTTTGGATAGTATAAGGCAATACGAAATATCCGTCA
>JAFUKV010000062.1 GCA_017467745.1 Bacteroidaceae bacterium
CAAGCAACCGTTTAATATAACATCCGCTTTGAATACATTGCGACGTATGTTCGGACGTCGAATTCTGATAATCGTATTCATACTCAAATATACGCAGATCTATCACCGTTCATCTGTGCACATTCGGTAACCCTTCGCCTTCATAAATATCTTGTATAAATACAGTAGCCTCTTTGCTATCAGGTTTGATACGGTCGGGAATTACCGGCGGCATCTGTTGTTTTTTGAATGGAATAGCGTGAATCAGCCCTTCGCCTTCGTACTCGGCAATCAATGTCAAGTTATCATGCGTATCTACTAAATAGATACCCCACAAAGCATCCGGCGTAAGTTTTGCCGTTACCAAGAAATAGTTATCGTCTAACGGAAACGGTTTCAAGAATTGAGGCCAAACGCCATTTACCAATTCGTCTTTTACCAACGGAATAATTTCTCGGTCTTTGTAAGGCAACTCTTGCATCGCATCCAACGATTTACGATGAATAGAAGGATCGAACAAGAACAAACGTCCCGAACGTGCTACACCATGATGTCCGGAAATAACACCGATAAACTTAGAGGCATGACCCGGCAACGGTTTTATATCGAACGTACTGTTGGGAAAATAGATTCCGCTACCGAACAACGATTTTTGTTCCGTACCATCCGGATTCATGTGCATGACAATACGAGAAAAATAGTGAGTCAAATCGGTGTATTCCCAACGAGTGTACATTACACGGCCGTTATTCATCAACGTCGGCCCCCAGTTAGCGTCCTGATCGAATGTAAGACGTCTCATATCGCCCGTCTTAGGATCGTAAAGGCAGAAATTACCCACCTCATCCGAACCATTTACACAAGGAACTCCATGATAACCGATATTATTAACTGTCAATATTTTACCATTCGGCAAATATGTAGCATCGAAAAATTCAAGATCTTTTTCCGGAGAATTGGTCATGCGACGCAAATTTTGCCCGTCTACGCCGACTTCATACACCTGCCAACGACGATTTTCATCGGCCATAGTAAAGAGAATACGATCGGCATCCCAGTGTAAATTAAGATCCGGTACGGACGAACCGTTGTCCGGTTTAAAAATGGTACGTATTTTTATATCTCCTCGCAAATTAGACAATTCTGCAATTTCCGCGTCGAAACCGCCGCGCGATGCAGAAGACTGATTAGACCAGTTGTTCGGTTGCGTACCTAACGAAGGAGCCGACACCGACCGCGCATTGTTCATTTTATAACGGCCTACAATAATTTTATCGAAATCCAACAAGGGATTAGCCATCAAAATTTCACGTTTCAGAGCCAATGCTCTCTCTGCATTATCGATAGCGGTTTTGTCTCCTTTATATAAATCGTCAAACCCTCCGGAAGCCAGTTTTTTCAACTCATCCAACTTAGGTTGCAACTGAACGGCATCGAACGCTTTGTTCCTTTTCATATCGACAAAAGCTTCTTCTACCGCTTTTACATTAAGCCAGTTCAATTGATCTTGTATCTTAGCAATAGCTCTGGCGCTATTGTAAATATCAAGATACCCGCTAATTTGTTTTCGCTTGTCCTGCACTTTATCCAGAACGGCTATTTGTGCTGCAAAATAATCTTTTTTGGACAAACGACTTACCGCTTTTTTCGCTGCTTGTTTTTCGATTTCGGCATCTTCTGAGGTTAACAATAGAGTAATATCACTTCCTGAAAAAGAAGCAAAATCGGCAAATTCCTGAGGATATTGAGCTTTTAACTTTTCTATTTCGCTGAAACCCGGACAATTTAAAACCTTGAATATAACTGTACCGGAAGGTGAAACATCGTCTAACCCGACCTCAGACTCGAAACGAACAAATTTTTTATTCAACGGTATAATCATCATACCGTGCGCATGCGCCCAAATAGTATGTGTATATGATTTCCCGTTAATTGATACTTTATTACCATTCACATTCCTATCATATAACAAGTCAATGCCATCCCAACCGGACTTTTTATACAAGGGGTTAATATCGTTCAACCATACCGTTGAACCGTCTTTCGCCACAAAACGAGCATCTGCCCAAACGGCATGGTCAAAATCGTTGCCATCTTCGCTACCCCATGTATATAAAACAACGTTTTCTACTCCCGTTACATCCAACGAGATCTTTTTCGCCTCCGAACGGGCTTTCACTACCTCCGTTTGATATGGCAAAGCAGACTTGCTGTTATTCAATGCTGCTTTATAGTCTGATACTGCTTGTACCCATGTTTTAGGTGTGGCAACCTTTTTAGGAACAGCCGACACACTACCTGCCAATAACAGGCAGAACGCCAATAAATAAAGTTGTCTCAGTCTTTTCATTGTGTGTATAATTATAATTGTGTTTATTTAAAATTAGGAGGATAAGTTTTCGGATTACTGCCCCACGATGTATTTGGCTGACTGCCCATAAAAAATTCGAGTTTCCCGCCTTTTACAATATCTTCGTGTTTTATCCACGATTGTTTCAGCGTTTTTCCATTCAACTTAACTTTTTGTATATATTTGTTTTCTTTACTATTGTTGTGCGCTATCACAGTAAATTCTTTACCGGAATAATAGTTATTGTCTAACCGGATGACTATTTTCGAGAATACCGGACTGGTGAGCAAATAAATATTATCGCCCGGGCAAACGGGATGAATACCGATAGCCGCCAGAATATACCATGCAGACATTTGCCCGACATCTTCATTTCCGCACAGCCCCATAACATCATCTCCATACGCCGCTTCGCAAATAGCACGAGTCCATTTTTGCGTCAAATAAGGCTTACCTATATAATTGAACATAAAAGGAACTTGATGTACCGGTTCATTAGGATGATTATAATAATCGTTCCACAAAAAATCGGCAGGCGCATTATCGAAAAACGCAATCAAATCTTCCTCAAACTTCTCTTTTCCCATCAATTTTTCAAAACCATATACATCGTGCGGAACAAACCAGCCTTGCTGATACGGATTAGATTCTACGCAACAATGTCCATGATCTAATCTATCGCGCCAATTTTCCCACGTTCCATCTGATTTCCGGCCTCTGAACCAACGGGCTTCATCGTTCCATATATTTTTGTAATTCAACGATTTTTCATAATGTTTCCGAGCTTCGTTTTTCTTGCCCATCAAATCGGAAAGTTTCGCTACGCACCAATCGGTATAAGCATATTCTAATGTTTCGGATATAGAACCGGGACGGTATCCCAATTCTCCATTTCCGAATTTCTCAACCGAATTAACGGCATATCTATACGCTTTATCCGCATCATAATTCCGAATATTCTTATTGTAAGCATCCGTCAGCACAGATACGGCAGGATTACCTATCATACAACCGGAATAAGAGTTCATAATTTCCCAACGAGGAAAATATGCTCTACCGCTTTTTTCTGCAATGCTAATCAAAGAATTTATTTCATCGTTTACCAACGACGGATTAATGATAGTTTGTAGAGGAAACTGACTGCGAAATACATCCCATCCGCTAAAAATAGTGCGATAGGTAAAATTTTCGGTTTTATACACTTTGTTATCCGCCCCTACATAGCTGCCATCCACATCGCTGGTACTACGAGGGTCAATCATTGTATGATACAATGCCGTATAAAAAATACGTTTATCTTTCTCCGTTGCACCTTCCACTTCTACTCCTGCCACAGCGTTGCGCCACAACGACCGGTTTTCTTGCCGTACCTTATCGAAATCCCAATGCGGAATATCATGTTCCAGATTTTTCTTAGCGCCTTCTATGCTGACAAATGAAATACCGCTTTTCAACAATACCTGCTCTCCATCAGATGTGGGAAACTCTAC
>JAFUKV010000063.1 GCA_017467745.1 Bacteroidaceae bacterium
ATAAAAGGCGAATGGAACGAAGACGAACCCGTATTGGTACGAGTACACTCATCGTGTATGACAGGAGACATTTTCGGTTCTATGCGATGCGAATGCGGCGAACAATTGCACCGCGCCATGAAAGCCATCGAAAAAGAAGGTAAAGGAGTTGTTGTTTACATGAATCAGGAGGGACGCGGCATCGGACTGATGAACAAAATAAAAGCCTACAAACTGCAAGAAGAAGGCTACGATACGGTAGACGCCAATCTGCATCTCGGATTTAAAGCGGACGAACGCGACTACGGTGTGGGTGCCAGCATATTGCACGAACTGGGTGTCCGCAAAATGCGTTTAATAACAAACAATCCGATAAAACGCATCGGTCTCGAAGGGTACGGCTTAGAGATTATCGAAAACGTTCCTATCGAAGTAGAATTAAATCCTTACAACATGCGTTATATGAAAACCAAGAAAGAAAAAATGGGACACAATCTGCATAATATAAAATAAACAGATATACGAAAGACAGCCGGTAAAAATAATTTTTACCGGCTGTCTTTTTACTTACATTATAAACAAGAATCGTCTTATAAGCCTTTGTAAATGTTTATAGAAACGAGCAATAGTTTTTTCATTATTTCTCTCGTTTCTCTATGTATTCTGCCCTATCATCGCATAAATTCGTTTTGTATGCAAAAGCAATATTCCGATTCTCATACAATATCTGAGAAACTCATTTATCGCTCTAACAGATATGTTTTGAACGTATCAAAATCAGCGGAAAGTTCAATACTCTGTTTTTTCCCGTCCATAAATACTTTTAACGTATCGGGTATGGAAACCGTATCGCCCGTTATAGACTCTACCGTATCTAAGAATTTAGCTGGGTGAGCCGTTTCAAGGAATACGCCGGTTTCATCACCTTGCAAACCGTCTTGCAAAGCCTGATAGCCGCAAGCTCCATGAGGATCGAGCAAATATCCGGTTGCCTTATATACAGATGCTACCGTTCCCCGTATTTGTTCGTCCGTATAACTAACACCGCTTATATCGGCGCAAATCGCATCGTGCGAACCGTATAAATCGAGCACTCTGGCAAAGTTGCTGGGAGCGCCCACATCCATTGCATTCGCAATAGTAGCGACAGACGGACGCGGTTCATAGTCGCCGGTTTTCAGATATTGCAAGAAAACATCGTTGCGATTGTTAGCCGCAATAAACCGTTTAACAGGCAACCCCATACGTTTGGCAAACAGACCGGCTGTTATATTACCGAAATTACCGCTCGGCACGCTGAAAACCAAATTATCGGCTTTGCCTGCTTTGAGCATTTGAGCATACGCGTAAAAATAATAAAATGATTGAGGCAGAAAACGGGCAACATTGATAGAGTTAGCCGAGGTCAGATTCATAGCCGCATTCAAGTCCGCATCCATAAAAGCAGATTTTACCAACGCCTGACAATCGTCGAATGTTCCGTCTATCTCCAAAGCCGTAATGTTACGTCCCAATGTCGTAAATTGCATCTCTTGTATCTGGCTTACCTTTCCCTTGGGATAAAGCACATACACATGAATGCCGGGAACGCCTAAGAAACCGTTAGCCACCGCGCTTCCCGTATCTCCCGACGTCGCAACCAATACATTTACCTGCTCATGTCTGTCATTTCCGATAAAATACCCGAGCAATCTCGCCATAAAGCGGGCTCCGACATCTTTAAACGCCGCCGTAGGCCCGTGAAACAATTCAAGAGAATAGATATTGTCCGTAACTTTAACTACCGGCGTATCGAAACTCAACGTATCGTACACCAACGTTTTTAACGATTCGGCATCTACATCTTCACCGAAAAACGCTTCTGCAATGATAAACGAAATCTCCTGAAAAGACATCTCCGAAATATTGTGATAAAACGCTTTGGGCAATTGCTTGATAGCCGAAGGCATGAACAATCCTTTATCTGACGCCAGACCTTTTATTACGGCATCTTTCAGACTTGCATCTTTTGCTTTTTTATTTGTACTATAATATAACATAATCGTGATTATTTAACATCGTTCCTGAAAAATTCTCGAATAAATTGATCATCCGACATTAATCCGTAAATACCTTTCTCTGCACTTATTTCATCGTATAACCTAACTGAATCGGGCTCGTTTCCCGGTTTATAAATAACAAACGGAATAGGAGCGGCCGTATGCGTTTTAATGCGGCACGGAGTAGGATGATCGGGTAACACGGCAATCGCTACCGGCTCATTCATTTTTGAAACGGCTTCCATCAAAGGTTTTACAATACGATGATCTAAATATTCTATGGTTTTTATTTTCAAGTCCACATCTCCTTCATGTCCGGCTTCATCGCTTGCCTCGATATGCAGATATACGAAATCGTTCGTTCTCAAAGCCTCGATAGCGGCCTCCGCTTTTCCTTCATAATTCGTATCGTACAATCCGGTAGCGCCTTCCACATCAATATTTTGAAGCCCGGCATATACGCCGATACCCTTTATCAAATCGACCGCCGAAATTACCACCCCGTTACGGATACCGTAAAGTTGCATCAGCGTTTTCATGTTCGGTTTATATCCGGGAGACCACGGCCAGATACTATTTGCAGGGTCTTTACCACGACTAATACGGCTCTTGTTCACAGGATGCTCGGGCAATAACTTTTGCGACTCCAAAATCAGCCGGTTCAGTCTGTCGGCAGTATTTGCCGCATCGTTCGTAAGCGGACGTACCATCACGTCCCTGAACGACGTTCCCATAACATCGTGCGGAGGAATACATTTTATCCGTTTATCTCCGCCTTTCAGCTTCAACAAATGCCTGTACGATACGCCGGGAAAAAAATTCACATCTTCTCCTCCTAATTTTTCCTGCAAAAAATGAATCAACTCGGCCGCTTCTTCCGAAGATATATGTCCTGCCGAATGATTTTTTATTTTTTCGTTCTCTATACATATCAGGTTACAACGCATCGCCATCTCTCCGGGCAATATATCCACTCCCATACTGGCTGCTTCTAATGAACCCCGCCCCTCAAAAACTTCGTTCAAGTTATATCCTAACACCGCCATATTGGCAATTTCACTGCCCGGCTCAAATCCTTCGGGAACAGTGTTCAACCGTCCGTTGCGACCATGTGCGGCCAACCAATCCATGTGGGGAGTATCGGCTGCCTGCAACGGAGTTTTTCCGCCTAATGAAGCTATCGGCTCATCGGCCATACCGTCTCCCAGTACAATTATATACTTCATCTATTCATCCTATATTGTTTCAACTTCTATCGAATATTGGCGATACTGATAATATCGGCAAAAACACCGGCCGCCGTTACCGAAGCCCCTGCCCCATAGCCTTTGATTACCATAGGCAATTCTTTGTAACGTTCGGTTGTTATCAATATCACGTTATTACTGCCCTCCAACTGATAGAGCGGATGGCGGCTGTCTACCGTTTGCAATCCTACCTCTACGGCGCCCTCGTCTAATTTAGCCACAAAACGGAACCGTTTTCCTTCGGCTTCCGCTTTTTGTCGTTTTTCCTCAAATTCCGCATCAAGAGCCGGAATTTTTTTCCAAAATTCGTCTAACGATCCTTTAAAATATTCATCAGGAATAAACAAGTTCTTCTTGACATCTTTCTGCTCTACCTTATACCCGGCCTCACGAGCAAGGATAACCAATTTACGTATCACATCAAGACCGTTCAGGTCGAGACGCGGATCCGGTTCGCTGTATCCCGCTTCTTGCGCCATACGTATAGCCTTACTCATCGGTACGTCTTTGCTCAATACATTAAATATATAATTAAGCGTACCGGATACAACCGCTTCAATTTTGGCAATGCGGTCGCCGCTATTGATAAGGGCGTTTATCGTATTGATAATGGGCAATCCTGCCCCGACATTGGTTTCAAATAAGAATTTCACCCCGCGTTTACGAGCTATCTGCTTTAATTCCGCATATTGTTCATACGACGATGACGCCGCTATTTTATTGGCCGTTACCACCGATACATTATGACTCAACAACTCTTTGTAAATACCGGCAATATCGGCACTGGCAGTACAGTCGACAAACACGGAATTAAAGATGTTCATCTTGATAATCTCGTCCTTGATACGTTGCGGAGAGGCGACAATTGTAGACTCCGCCAACAGTTTTTCATAATTATCGGGGGTAATGCCTTCGCGTCCGAAAACACAACGCTTTGAATTGGAAACACCTACTATGTTTATTTTCAAAGAATTGTTTTTCAACAACTGCGGCAATTGTTTATACATCTGTTTCAGCAGGTTCTTACCTACCAAACCTACTCCGGTTACAAAAACATTCAGCACCTGATAGTCTGAAAGAAAGAACGAATCATGAATTACGTTCAACGCTTTTCGCAAGCTGCCTAACTCTATAACAAAAGAGATATTCGTTTCAGATGCGCCTTGCGCACAAGCGATAACATTGATACCGTTACGGCCTAATGTATTGAATAAACGACCGGCAATACCGGGCGTATGCTTCATATACTCGCCTACAATAGCTACGGTAGCCAAATCCCGTTCAGCGGTAATCTCGCTGATTTCTCCCATTTCTATTTCTTTGGCAAACTCTTCATTCAACACCTTAACCGCAAGGTCGGCATCGGCGTTTTTAACCCCGATAGAAGTATTATTTTCCGATGATGCCTGAGAAACCAAGAACACGCTGACGCCTGAGTGAGCCAATGCCCGGAATATACGATGATTGATACCGATAACTCCGACCATACCCAATCCGGTAACGGTAATCAAACAAGTATCGTTAATAGACGAGATACCTTTAATGGCTTTCCCTTCGGCCGATTTCAAATCCTGCGTGATTGAAGTGCCCGGAGCATCGGGATTAAATGTATTTTTAATCAGTATCGGAATATTTTTATGACAAACCGGATAGATTGTAGGAGGATAAATAACTTTCGCTCCGAAGTTACACAACTCCATAGCTTCTAAGAAAGAGAGATGCTCTATAAC
>JAFUKV010000064.1 GCA_017467745.1 Bacteroidaceae bacterium
CAGCTTCCGCTATACCCAAATGATCGTAATGCGCACCCACAATCACATATTCATCGCTCCGCTTGCCGGGTATGTAACCTATGACATTCCGCATCTTTATCGAAATGCCGCCTTCTTGTAAGATAGAGTCTTTCTTTTTCTGATCAATATAATATCGTCCAGACTTTACATCTTTCACAGCATCAAAAGGTTGATAATACGACGTCGTCCATGCTTGAATACCCATATCGCTTAATTGCGAAACGATATAAGACGCCGCAATCTTACCGCCAACGCTTCCGGCAGCACGACCTTCAAGTAAATCGTCAGCTAAAAAAGATATTTGCGACCTAACCGAACGCTCTGTTATCGTTTCCAAACCTTTCCTAACCTGAGCCATCGCCGCAAAGCTCACCAAAGAAATCAATATAAATAAAGTAAAATATCTTTTCATTACAAAACAGATTAAATTATCGCAAATTTAAAAACATCGCATAAATCCCCCAAAAAATCTTTTTACAAAAGGATAACTAAAAAACACTTTAAAAATTAGTATCTTTGTTTTACTTAATAGACAACTCCATTATGCAACCATTTGCGGCAATCGATTTTGAAACAGCCAACGGACAACGCAGCAGCGTGTGTTCTATCGGAATTGTATGGGTAAACAACGGAAAGCTAATCGACTCGTTTTATAGCCTCATACATCCAATTCCAAATTATTACAGCCATTGGTGCACAGCAGTACACGGACTATCGAAATGCGATACGGAAAACGCACCCGCATTCGATAAAATATGGACAACGCTCGAATCTCGCTTACACGGCATCCCTCTAATTGCTCATAACAGTCCATTCGATGAAGGATGTTTACGTTCAGCACATCAAACATTCGGATTAGACTATCCTGAATACTCGTTTTTTTGCACCTACCGCTTATCTCGCAAACTGTATCCGCAATTACCAAATCACCAATTGCATACCGTTTCTGAATATTGCGGATACAGTCTCAATAAACATCATCATGCGCTGGCAGATGCCGAAGCGTGCGCGCATATTATGACACATATGTTGAAAGAGAACCAAACGGATTCACCCCAATCTCTCTATCAAAAAATAATCTACAAAAAACAATAACATGTACACACGCCGTACTTTTCTTTTCTGTTTTGCATTTCTAACAGGAATACTGTTTACAAGATGCGCCGAATCTCCGAAAAGTTCTTTTGAAAATACAGAAGGGAAAAAACGTCCTGCAACATTCGCATCCGATGAAGAATTTCTCGACTTTATACAAAAACACCATCTTAATTATATGTGGGAAGGCGCTGAACCAAACTCGGGATTAGCCCGTGAGCGTATTCATATAGATATTCCGAGCAACGATTCATCTATTATTACTACGGGAGGCAGCGGATTTGGTATTTGTGGATTACTTACAGGTATCGAACGCGGATTTATATCGCGAGATGAAGGTGCAGCCCGATTCTTGAAAATAGTAGACTATCTGAAAAAAGCCGACCGTTTTCATGGCGTATGGCCGCACTGGATAGACGGCCCCACCGGAAAAGTAAAACCTTTCGGACAAAAAGATAATGGAGGTGATTTAGTTGAGAGTGCATTTCTAATACAAGGATTACTCTGCGCCCGCCAATATTTCAAAGACGGTTCTCCTTCTGAAAAACGTCTGGCCGCCCAAATAGACACGCTATGGAAAGAAATGGAATGGGACTGGTATCTGAACGGAAAAGATTCTCTCTATTGGCATTGGTCTCCTAAATATGGTTGGGAAATGAATTTCCCGCTCGAAGGATACAACGAATGCCTCATAACATACATATTAGGTGCATCCTCTCCTACCCATCCCATACCGTCATCGGCTTACCACAACGGTTGGGCAAGAAAAGGAACTATAAAAAGCGATTCTCAAATATACGAACTTCCCTTGATATTGAAACATAACGGAGCGGAAAACAGTGGAGGCCCCCTATTCTGGGCACATTATTCTTACATCTGCCTAAATCCGCTAATTATTAGCGATCAGTATGCCGACTATCAGTTTGTAACCCAAAACCACGTATTAAGTAATTATCGTTATTGCGTAGAAAACCCAAAAGGTTTTACCGGATACAGCAAAGAATGTTGGGGATTAACCGCCGGATATTCTGTAAACGGATATAAAGCGCACGCACCTTTCAAAAACGATTGCGGAGTTATCACTCCTACCGCAGCTCTATCCAGTATTCCCTACACTCCGCAAGAATCGCTGGCCGCTTTAAAATATTTCTATTATCATCTGGGTGATTCCATTTGGGGAAAATACGGCTTCTACGATGGATTCTGCTTACAAGAAAATTGGTTTCCCAAGAAATATCTGGCGATAGACCAATGCACAATAGCGCCTATGATTGAAAATTATAGAAGCGGGCTTATATGGCAGTTGTTTATGAGTTGTCCTGAAATACAAAACGGATTAAAACGATTAGGATTCACAATTAAACAATAAGAACAAATAACCAAAAGATTTTTTTACAGATTCACTAAAAAGAATTAAAAACACGCTGAACAATGAAACCTTTATATTTTTGTTTCGTCTAACGAACAAAATTGAATCTATTCTTTACATAAAATAAGGTAGATTCTCTTAAAACAGTCAGTATATAAAAAAACAGTACGTTTAGTAATAAAAATAACAAAATAATGAAGACACACAATAACTTCCGAAAATTCAATAAGAAACAAGAAAAAACTTCAATACATTATTACCTAAATAATAGAATTATTTTTTCTTAACCATTATAGAATGAACAATAACACATTTATACTTACTTTTATGCCATTTTATAACAAGGCCGCTAATTATGAGCATAACAATTAAAAATCTTAATAAAGTCTATCCTAACGGGCATCACGCTTTAAAGGACATTAATTTAGTAATTCCTCCGGGCATGTTCGGGCTACTAGGACCTAACGGAGCAGGAAAATCTACTTTAATGCGTATTTTAGTAGCATTAATGGAACCGTCTTCCGGCGAAATCGATGTGTACGGATATGACTTATTAAAACAACGTAAAGAAGTACGCCGCATATTAGGTTATCTACCCCAAGATTTCCGTTTCTTTGCAAAATATAAAGTCTACGAATTTCTCGATTATGCAGCCCGCCTTTCCGGAATGAACAATACTCGACAAAGAAAGGAGGCTGTTGACAAAATGCTCGAAGAAGTAGGACTTTTCGATGTACGCGAACGGTATGCCAGCAAGTTGTCCGGAGGGATGAAACGCCGGTTAGGTATTGCGCAAGCGTTGATCCATAATCCGAAAGTCATTATCGTAGATGAACCTACTACCGGATTAGACCCCGAAGAACGCATCCGATTCAGAAACCTGCTTTCAGAAGTCAGCGGACACGAAGTTACCATTATATTATCTACACATATCGTAGGCGATATATCCAGTACTTGTAAAGACATGGCATTACTGAACAGAGGTCAAATTTCATTTGTAGGATCTCCTGAGGAAATGCTAAAAATGGCAGAAGGGAAAGTATGGAGACTACGCGTAAACAATGATCAATACCGAGATATTAACGATAAATATCCGGTTATCTCTACTATACCGATGGGATTGGACTGGGAAATTCAAGTCGTAGCCGACCAAATAGAAGGATACGAAGCCGAACCATTTCCTCCCAACCTTGAACACGCTTACGTTTACTATATGGAACATCATTTGGATCTTTGGACTAACGACTAAAAAACATTATGCAATTTCTAAAAAACATACAATCAGTCGCTAAATACGAAAGTACGCTATTACTACGCAGTTGGTTTTTCAGAGTATTCGCCGTATTGGCGCTTCTTATTTTAGGTGCTTTCAATTTCGCAGCAACACAAGAATGGAGCATTATAGCCGTACCGGGAAACCTGCCTTATACAATTCTTTTATTTTTGAACGTAGGACAAGCCGTTATCGCAATATTTTTATCTTCCGAGTTTTTAAAACGAGACAAAAAACTTGATACCTCTGAAGTTTTTTATGTTCGTCCGTTAAGCAACGCCGAATACGTCTTGGGAAAAATTTGGGGTAATTTACGGGTATTTTTCGTACTCAACCTGATGATTATGGCATTAACACTTATTGCCAACTATATAGCTTCAACCAAAGGCATGACGATTGACTGGGAAGCCTACCTATATTATTTTTTGTTAATCAGCATCCCAACAATGGTATTTATTTTAGGATTAGCCATTTTCTTGATGTTAACAATAAGCAATCAGGCACTGACATTTATTCTATTATTAGGCTATATCGGCGTTACCGTTTTCTATATCAAAGACACATTCTATTACCTGTTCGATTACATGGCTTTCAGCTTACCGATGTTTAAATCTACCATCGTAGGTATAGCAGATGTAGATACAATTATCAACCACCGACTTATTTACCTGTTTTTCGGATTAGGATTTACATTTTTCACAATCGCCTTATTCAGAAGGCTTCCCAACGCAAAACATAGCCACTATCCATGGATAGCCGTCGGTATCGTATTTTTTATTTTAGGCGGTTGGAAAGCATTTGCTCACGTAAACAAAAATCTGAAAAACGACGATTATAGAACATATTGCGTAGAACTGAACAATAAATACGTGCATACGCCTAAAATAGTAATAGACACCTGTATTTTAGACGTAAAACAATTGGAACAAGGCATTGAAGTAAGTGCTTTGGTAGAAGGAAAGGCTTTGGAAAAATCGTCTAAATATACATTTTGTCTCAATCCGGGCATGGAAGTGAAAAGCGTAACCATCGAAGGGAAAGATACTCCTTTTACACGAGAAGAACAAATACTCATTATCGACTTCGGCAAAGAATACGAACAAAATGAGCCTATCACCTTACAAATAAATTACCAAGGTAGCATAGATGAACGGTTCTGTTACTTAGACATCCCCAAAGAAGACCGTATGGAACAAATTACAAACCAATACGGGTTGCAAACATACAATGCCGGACAAAAATATGTTTTCCAACAAAAGAACTTTTTATTATACACACCCGAAACGTTCTGGTATCCCCGTCCCGGCGTAGCATACAGTAACCAAAGCCCAGATTGGCAACAAACATATTTCTCCAATTTTAGGCTAAACGTAATGCCCTTAGATAGTTTAGTTGCCATATCACAAGGAGAACAACAAAAAAAAGATAACGGAATATATAGCTTTGAGCCGGAATATCCTTTACAATCTCTATCTCTGCTGATCGGAAAATACGAAAAAAAATCCATGAACATAGATAGTATCGACTATAATGTTTGGTACATACAAGGACATGACTATTTTTCCGTCCATTTCGACTCGGTAATGGATACAATCGCCTATATCGTACGCGACAATAAAGAAAACATAGAACGCTTTTATAGCCTTGACTATCCATTCAAAAGATTCTCTTTGGTAGAAATACCCGGACAATTCCATACTTTCAACCGTGCATGGACGCAAGCGCAGGAAGTAATGCAACCTGAAATGGTTTTGCTGCCAGAAAAAGGTTTCAACAGTTGGGCATTCAATATAGCCCAGCAGATTAAAAACCGAAAAGAATGGGGCGGTTGGGGACGAAACGGCCGTACACAGGTTTCCGATTTAGATGCTCAAATGAGCGTTCTTTACGACTTAATTTGGTTTTTCAGAAGAACAGAAAGCAATTTCGACTTCTCGAGAGGTAAATTAGGTAAAGCCTCAGTAGAAACTTCGGCTAATCCCTATTTAATATATCCGGAACTGTACAATTTCAAATACAACATATTTTCAACACAATGGCCTGTCGCCAATAGGCTAATAGAGATATACTTACGAAATGAATCGGAAGAAAACTCTTGGATGCGAGAAGTCAACGGACTAAGCAACAGCGAAAAAGCATCATTATTATTAAAAGACGACTCATTTAAAGATCTATTGGCAAACGAAGAGCACCGCAATATAGCCGAAGCTATTATCGGCGTGAAAGCCAGCGAATTGTTTGCTCATGCCGAAATGAAATTAGGAACAAGTGTTTTCCGCGATTCATTATTCAGCATATTGAAAAACCACGAATTTGAAAATATTAATTTTGAAGCGTTAATAGATACGTTAGGCCGTTTAGGAGATACGGATTTACATTCTATTATCGCCGGATGGACATCATCCGCCAACTTGCCCGAATATATTATCGGCACACCTACTGTTACACAAATAACCAGTAAGGATGAAGAGATATACCAATTAGAACTAACAATAAGCAATATATCTGATTATCCGGGATTAATACGTCTTGAAATATTAAACCTCAATACATCATCACAACAGGATGTACCCGAAGATGAACAAGCGAAACGAATCATCCCGTTCAACCCGCATGAAACAAAACGTATCGTTACGAATTACGATGAAGCGCCGCGCAATATTAACATCAATACGATACTCTCCCGAAATCTTCCAAGCGTAGTGAGTCAATATGTAACAGATATTCCGAAAATTACTAAAAACTACGTAGAGTCCAGCAACATAAGCGTAATAGCGAACGATGCTTTATCTGTTCCGGGTGAAATAATCGTAGATAACGAAGACGAACACCTCTTTGAACTGTCAGAACCGGATATAACAGGACTAATCCCATTATGGATAAACCAATCGACAGAAGGCGATTTCAAATATCAAGGAATCGACTGGCGCCCTCCTATCCGATGGACAGCTACAACAAACGAAAGTTACTATGGAACCTCTATTCGGTCTGCTTATGTTATTAAAAACGGAGGCGGGCAAACAGCGACATGGAAAGTACCTGTTCCGGAAAAAGGCGATTATGAAGTATACTATTATGTAACGTTGCCCGAAGAAATTCGCTGGGGTGGCGGCCACATGGGTCCCGGCAGAGGCGGACGAGGCGGCAATCAGATGGAATACAAATTCCAAATAAAATATAACGATGAAGCGGAAGACGCCGTTATCGACTTACGTAGAGCGCAAGCCGGTTGGGAAAAGTTAGGAACGTACCATTTCGACTCGGACACCATAAAAATAGTCTTGTCAAACGACACCAACGTTCGTAAAGTGACTGCCGATGCAGTAAAACTTATAAAACAATAAACCAGAAAATATAATTAAACACATAAATACCAATAGAAAAGGGATGAGAAAAATGAACAGGAGCATAGCAATGGCCGCCGTATTTATGGCTGCATCTTTTTCAACATCGGCACAAACGGTGTTGACCATAGACAAAGCTTTAGAGATAGCTGAAACAAGCAGCCCGGAATTAAGGACTTCACTTTATAATCTGGAACGGTCCGAATTATTGCTAATGGCACAAAGAGCCTCTTTAAAATCGCAATTTTCGCTAACTCTGAATCCGATCAGCTATACGCAAACACGTAGTTTCGACCAGCGAGTCTCACAATGGTACACTAACAAATCATTCAATACTTCCGGGACATTCCGCATAGAACAGCCCATTATTTGGACTAATGCCACCCTATCGTTAGTAAACACGTTCGGATGGCAAAACAACGAATCGGAAACTGCCGGCGGAACAAATACAAACAAAGCGTTCAGTAACAACCTGAGATTACAATTAAATCAGCCCATCTTTACTTATAATTCTCAAAAAATGGAGTTGGAAGAATTGGAATACGACTACGAAAACATGTATATCAGCCATGCTCTGCAACGCCTGAATCTTGAACGTTCTATCACCAGCCAGTTTTACAGCGTATATACATCGCAAAATAATCTGCAAATCAGTAAAGACGAATTGGCAAACGCCGAACAAAACTATCAAATCATAAAAGATAAAGTCGAAGCTGATTTATTGGCGCGTGAAGAATTATTTCAGGCAGAATTGAACCTCGCCTCCGCCCGCTCTACGGTAAACAACAGAATTGTCTCTTTGGAAAACGCAAAAGACAATTTGAAAAAAATTTTGGGAATGCCGTTAGACGAAGACATCTCTATATTGGCTCATGTCGATTCGGTTAAAACTGTAAAAATCGATGTCAATAAAGCTGTAAAAAACGCATTAGATACACGTTTGGAACTCCGCCAAAGAGAAATCCAGACAGAATTGCTCGAGTTTCAACTTATCAAAACCAAAGCGCAAAACGAATTTAAAGGCGATGTTAATCTTTCACTCGGTATCATGGGCGACAACGAAGAATTCGGCAATATATATAAAAACCCGACTAATAGTCCGAGCGTACAAGTCAGTTTCAATGTTCCTATCTTCGACTGGGGCGCAAATAAAAAACGCGTGAAAG
>JAFUKV010000065.1 GCA_017467745.1 Bacteroidaceae bacterium
CTTATAACCGAACAAAATATAAATTGACTTCTTGTCTTATAATAAGTAGTATATCAACAACAATTGGCTAATTGTGCTTTTTATTATATGATAATTAAAAAAGAGGAGAGAGGCAACAAAAAAAATCAAATCGTATTTACTGTCCTATCGAATTTAGAAAAACAGCAAAAATAAAAAGCGCAATACCTTTTCTGATATTGCGCTTTCAGTTGTCTTACCAGGATTCGAACCTAGACAAACAGAACCAAAACCTGTTGTGCTACCATTACACCATAAGACAATCCTATGCTGAGGACATATCCTCAAAAGCGATGCAAATATAGGGGTATTATTTCATATTTCCAAAAAAATATGCCTTTATTTTACAAAAAATCTCGTTTTTCAGGCATTTTTTATTATAATTCCCGAATCCAGACGTTTCTGAAACTAATCGGGTTACCATGATCCTGTAACAGAATAGGACCATTTCCATGAGGGATAACTTTCGGAAAACCAATATATTCCGTTGTACCTTTAATAATTGTATTATTCTGTAAAATAACTCCGTTTTGCAACACTGTTACTCGGGGAGGGGTGCGGTATGTTCCATCTTTTTTAAAAGTAGGTGCCTCATAAATAATATCGTACACATTCCATTCTCCGGGTTTACGCATAGCGTTTACCAACGGACGAGACTGTTTGTAAACACTACCGGCCTGACCATTAGAATAAGTTTCATTATTATAATTATCTAAAATCTGGATTTCATATTTTCCTTGCAGAAAAACCCCGCTATTACCACGTCCCTGACTTTCACCCTGTACATTTTCAGGAATTCTCCACTCTATATGTAATTGAAAATCTCCAAATTCTTGTTTTGTCCGAATCTCTCCCGTACCGGGTTTTACCGTAAAAACACCGTTTTTTACAATCCACTCGGGTGCGTCTCCATTTGGTTTTTGCCACTGGTCGAGGTTTTTGCCATCGAAAAGAATAATCGCATCAGACGGAGCAGTTGTCGATCCGGCATCCGTAGCTGTTCCCGGTGTTACGATAGGAGGCTGAGGTTTCCACCATTCTGACATTCCGGGAGACATCGATTCGGGTTCGGGATATTTTTTATCCTGAGCATTTACATTAAACGAAACAACTCCCGCACATAAAAACGTAAGTACTTGTAAAACTGTCTTTCTCATGATTTATTTATTATTAGTGTGTTTTCGATTTGCAAATATAGCAAAATTCAAAAAAATGTATCTATAAAAGAAGGAATCATAATCTGTACCTTCAATAAAAAACAATATATTTGTAAATATTATCGCAACTATAAAATTCGATTTATGAAAAAACTTATATACCTATTAGGACTGCTCTGCTCAATTAATATCGGGCTGATAAAAGCCGCCGATACATTTACTGTATTACAAATGAATTTATGGCATGGAGGGACGAAAGTACCTAACGGCTATCAAGGAATTGTAGACGTGTTAGACCAGATAAACGCAGACGTCGTATTTTTATGCGAAATCAGAGACGGGAATAAATTTATCAGCAACGTTTTGCGTGATTTAAAAACAAAAGGCAAACTTTATTACGGAGAAACATTAGGTATGGATATCGGCATTTTAAGTAAATTCAAACCGGACAGCATAAGAAAATGCAGTATCGATCCGGAGAATAAAGCTCGTCCCATGCTAAAAATGATTGCCACAATAAACGGACAGCCTGTATCTTTTTATTCTTGCCATTTAGATTATACGCATTACGAATGTTATATGCCACGCGGTTATAGCGGAACTACTTGGAAAAAGATTGACAACCCCATCATCGATGAAAATATGGTATTAGAGGCTAATCGACAATCTTTTAGGGATGAATCCATTCAAGCGTTTATTCAAGAAGTTAAAGAAGATATAAAACAAGGTCGTCCGGTGATTATGGGCGGAGACTTTAACGAACCTTCCCATTTAGACTGGCAAGCCGATACAAAAAATTTATGGGATCACAACGGGGCTATTATCCGCTGGGATTGTTCCGTGCTACTTTACGAAGCCGGGCTGAAAGACGTTTATCGCGAGAAATACCCAAATCCCGTTAAATATCCGGGATTTACATTCCCCGCCGGAAATAAATCGGCCATAGAAAAAGAGTTGTCTTGGGCTCCGGAAGCTGACGAACGGGATAGAATAGATTTCATTTATTACTATCCTCTGCATTCAATGCTTTCCGTAAAAAAAAGTTCTTTGGTAGGACCCTCTGAAACCGTAATACGCGGAAAAATAGAAAATAGCACATCTAAGGACAAGATTATCACACCTTCTTGCACATGGCCTTCCGACCATAGAGGAAACCTTGTTACGTTTAAGATCCGCAAAAATAGACAGCAATAAGCAATTAAAAAACAAGAGCGAGACGATATATTCAATCTTGTGAAATCTTACATTTCGCTTAGAAAAAAACACCATAGACCGATATAGCCTCTTCGCTCTTTATTCTCGTCTATTTTACCGATTGATACACAAACGTCTTTACCTGTTTTCCCATCTCATCTTTTACAACGACATTCATCGTCTTATTGTCAGCCGAGACATTCAACATTTGCTTGTTCGAATTTATTAAAAGAGGGAAATCGCATCCTTCCGTACCTCGTTCAGCATAAACATGTTTGTGTAAATGCCCACACAACATCAAATCTATTCCGGCTTCATTCAGAATAGGCACAAACATTTTTTTCGTATGTAACGGGCCGTGCCAAGTGCTTTGGGTAGGCGGCACATGAATAACAACTACTTTAAACGGAGAAGATTTAAAATCTTCGCTGGAAACAACCTCGCGTAGCCACCTCGCCTCTTCCTCTCTATACTCGTCAAAAGCTGCCGTCCCGAGATATTCTATGTCATTGTCCGGTTTGTCCTCACCACCGTCCATTATGACAAAAAATATAGGCCCCTGCTTAAATGTATAATACGGCATATTAGTAGGTGTAGGAAAGTATTCCATGTAATTTTTGGCAAAACGCCCTCTGCTCTCGTGATTTCCTCTCACCATATAAAACGGCGTTTCCGAAGCAAATAAGTTTACAGCCGATGTAATAAACCCTTCAAACAGTTGTTGTTCACTATCCATGTGACTTACCATATCGCCGTTGAACAAAACAAAATCCGTTTCCCCTTTCTTCACATCCTTCAATAAAGAATTAAACAGTTCATTATTTCCATGTATATCGTTGATAACAAAGAAATTTACCGTATTTTGCGATCCATCTAACGTTCGAAAAGTCAAAGGCGCTTTTGAATATACATTGCTTGACGCGACAGCCCCGTAAGTAATTTGATAATCTTGTTCATCTAAAACCTCTTGCGAAAAAATACGATACCGATACGTTGTTCCTTTCGTCAATCCCGAAAGTTTTATTTTATGTACTGTACCAAGTACTTTTCTGCCTAAAAATGTTTCAAAAAACTGAGGGCGTTTTTCGGCGTAAAAATTCATCTTATCATCCGGAGCAATTTCTACCCATGACAATGATTTTTTATCGGTAACCCAAACTATCGAGGCCTCCGTTTCACCCACCATCTGCAAATAGGGGCCATACACAATTTTTACGGCCTTAGCAGTTTGCGCAACACTTAAAACAATTATCAGCAATAAAAATATTTTCCGCATAATATTGACATTTATTATCTCAATAACATTATATACTCAGAAACATGCTTCTATATAGAAAAATCGTTACACATTAAAGCGGAAATGCATAATATCACCGTCTTGTGTAACATAATCTTTACCTTCTACATTCATTTTTCCGGCTTCTTTACAAGCCGCTTCCGAGCCGTAGTGAATATAATCTTCATATTTAATAACTTCCGCCCGAATAAATCCCTTTTCAAAATCAGTATGAATAACACCTGCGCACTGAGGCGCTTTGCTGCCCTTTAAATACGTCCATGCCCGAACTTCTTGAACGCCAGCGGTAAAATACGTTTCTAAATTAAGCAACGCATAGGCTGAACGTATCAGCCGAGACACCCCCGATTCATTTAACCCGATTTCGTTCAAAAACATCTGACGTTCCTCATACGTCTCAAATTCGGCAATTTCCGATTCTATTTTAGCAGCTACTACCAACAATTCGGCATTCTCTTCTTTGATAGCTTCTCTCACCATATCGACGTACTTATTTCCCGTTACAGCGCTCTTTTCATCGACATTGCAAATGTACATAACCGGTTTAGCCGTAAGCAGAAACAATTCTTTGGCGATTTTCTGTTCATCTTTGGTTTCAAAACTTACTGTACGAGCCGACTTTCCTTGCTCTAACGCTTCTTTATATTTTTGTAAAACCTCGTACATAACTTTGGCTGCTTTATCGCCTCCGGTTTGAGCCTGTTTCTGCACACGTGTTATACGGCTCTCTATTGTTTCGAGGTCTTTCAATTGCAACTCCATATCGATAATCTCTTTATCACGAACAGGGTCAACAGTTCCGTCTACATGTGTAATATTGTCATCATCAAAACAACGTAACACATGAAGAATCGCATCTGTTTCGCGAATATTGGCAAGAAACTTATTTCCCAAGCCTTCGCCCTTGCTGGCTCCTTTTACCAGTCCGGCTATATCGACAATTTCTACTGTCGTAGGCACAATTCTCTGCGGATTAACCAATTCGGCTAATTTATTCAAACGTTCGTCCGGAACGGTAATTACGCCAACATTAGGCTCGATAGTACAAAAAGGGAAATTAGCAGACTGCGCTTTCGCATTTGAAAGACAATTAAAAAGAGTAGATTTCCCCACATTGGGTAAACCTACAATACCGCATTGTAATGCCATTATATCTAAATTTAAACTGTTTTCTGATTAATTCGGAGCGCAAAGATAGTGAATCTTTTACATAGTATGAACACACAAGCGGCTATAAAAAAGAACGAGGCTGCAAGCAGCCCCCTTCTAAATGTTTTCACAACGGAATAATCCTTATTGTGATTTGCTTCAAGTTTATGTTGCAAATATAGAAATATTTTTCAATAAAAAAAATAAAATAGGAATTAATAAAGAAGGCAACAGATTTAATGTCTTACAATCTTTTATTTCCAATATGCTTAATCCGGAAGCAGCAATCAATATCCCCCCCACAATCGAGATTTCCGTAACAAGTTCGTCCGGTATTACATTCCCCGCCAAATAAGTAATTAAATAAATACCCCCCTGCCAAACAAACAACACGGGAGCAGCCAAAACCATCCCGATACCATAAGTAGTAGCCAGTACGGCGGATGTTA
>JAFUKV010000066.1 GCA_017467745.1 Bacteroidaceae bacterium
ATTTTACGGGCTAATCACAAATTAAAAGAAACGGATGACGATGATTTCGAAATCCGTTCACAACAAGAGCTCAGCTCCATGCTTAACTCTACAACAGACTTGATGACCGTACTATTGGCCTGTATTGCGGGTATTTCCTTATTAGTTGGCGGTATAGGTATTATGAATATTATGTACGTTTCCGTAACGGAACGTATCCGTGAAATCGGATTGCGCATGTCTATCGGTGCAAAAGGACGCGACATATTAGCGCAATTTTTAATAGAAGCCATCCTTATCAGTATTACCGGCGGTATCATTGGAGTATTATTCGGATTCATATCGTCGTATGCAGTAAAAGTTATTGCCGGATGGCCTATCTATATACAGATCTGGTCTGTCATTTTATCGTTTGCCGTATGTACCGTTACCGGAGTATTTTTCGGATGGTATCCGGCAAAAAAAGCGGCTAACTTAGATCCGATAGAAGCAATTCGTTACGAATAAAAAATTTATCTTTGCATGAAAGCAACGGATATGACAAGCAATTTGGAAAATAAGAAAGGATTCTTGCTCTTGATTCACATCATGGCATGGGGACTTGTCTTCGGAACGCCTTTCTTTTTCTTAGAAAAAGATTCCCAAGAAATAGCATGGAAAAAATATCTTGATTTTTGCATTGTTCCGTTCTCATCAATAATTGTTTTCTATGCCAACTACCTGTTTCTCATTAATCGTTTGCTATTCAAAAGGCAAATCATCAAATATGTTATTATAAATATAGTTATCATTGCGACATTAATGGCTTCTATGGAGATTTGGCGAGGCTTAGTATCTCCCAAACAAGTATTAGAAGCCTACCGCATTGAAAAACGTCTGGATGAAGACAATCAAATCAGAGAATACAAAACAATTGTTTACAAAGGAAAACCGAATATATATAAAAAAATATTCTTCACCTCGCGCGATTTATTTCCCTTGGTATTAATTATCGGCTTATCGGTAGCGATACGCATGACTCAAAATTGGTATAATACGGAGTCTGAAAGGCGAGAACTGGAAAAGATTAAAACCGAAGCGGAACTCAAAAATTTAAAAAATCAACTAAATCCTCATTTCCTGTTCAACACCCTGAATAATATCTATTCGCTCATTGCGTTCAGCCCTGAAAAAGCCCAACAAAGCATACATGATCTAAGTAAATTGCTGCGTTACGTATTATATGATAACCAACAATTTGTTCCTATTTCAAAAGAAATCGTGTTTATAGAAAATTACATCGCATTAATGAAAATCAGGCTATCTGATGCAGTACAAGTAGATGTAAATATTTCTAAGCAAATAAATCCTGACACAAAAATCGCTCCGCTGTTATTTATTACATTGATAGAAAATGCTTTCAAACACGGTGTCAGTTACAGCGAACCCTCGTTTATTAAAATAGATTTGCACGAAGACGGAAACAAGCGCATTGTATGCCAAATAGAAAACAGTTACTTCCCGAAAAACGACCAAGATAAAAGCGGTTCCGGTATCGGACTGGTAAACCTGCAAAAACGATTGGCATTATTATATCCGGAACAATATACATTTACCGCAGAAAAAAAAGGAAATATTTATCAAGCGATATTAATCTTACCTATGCTTTAAATTATCTACTTATGATACTAAACTGTTACATTATAGATGATGAACCTCTGGCTTTGGAATTAATGGCAAGCTACGTAAACAAAACTCCTTTTTTGTCATTACAAGGTAAATCAACAAGTGCTATCAATGCCCTAAAAGAGATACAAACAAAAGAGATAGATATTCTTTTTTTAGATATTCAAATGCCCGAGCTAAACGGAATGGAATTTTCCCGCATCATAGGAGATAAATGCCGTATCATCTTTACAACTGCTTTTGAACAATACGCGTTAGACAGCTATAAAGTCAACGCTCTTGATTATCTGTTAAAACCTATCTCGTATGCCGATTTTCTGCAATCGGCAAACAAAGCATTAAAATGGTTTCAAATAATACGTGTCCCTGAAAAAAGAAGTTTGGAAAACGATATCGATTCTATTTTTGTAAAAACAGAGTATAAATTAGTACAGATAGAATTAAAAAAGATTTTATATGTAGAGGGATTGAAAGATTATGTAAAAATTTACATAGAAGACGAACTCCATCCCATTCTTTCATTAATGAGCCTAAAATCTTTGGAAGAAAAATTACCATCCTCACAATTCATCCGGGTGCATCGTTCCTTCATCGTACAACTGTCTCAAATAAAAGTCATTGAACGGAACCGAATAGTTTTCGGCAAACAATACATTCCTATCTCCGACTCTTACAAAAACACATTCTCCGAATATCTCAACCAACGTCAGCCTAACAGCAAATAATTTATTTATATTCCGACAAACGGGATTTACGGAAATGTAAATCCCGTTTTGTTTTATCCGTATCAATCATGTATATTTGTAACATACATTATTTAGCTTTTCCGATATGAAGAACACAAAATTCATCACCTTATGTTTCGCTCTTTTGTTTTTCATTAAAAACGATGTATGGGCACAAGACACACTGTTTATAGAAGAACCGCAGATACCTATATTAACAGATTGCTCTGATAACGTATTATATCGCTTACGCATAGACAACTCATCCGGAAACATCCGAATATTCAATGGAATAACTATTCTGTTGAACAAAGCCGAAATACGAAAAAAGATAAAGTCAATAAAACTCTATTATGCCGGTACGGAAGCCCTACAAAACGGAAAAAAGCAAATGGCTCCCGTAAATTACATGTCCGGACACAACGCAAAGAATAACAGAAAATCAAATTCTTCTTACTCTGTGTTTTTAACCGAGATAAAACATCCCGATACGAAAATATCACTTCTATGCGATAAAAAACTCTATCCCGGAATCAACTATTTTTGGGTAAGTATAGAAGTCAAAAAAAATACTCCTCTGGAAACGACATTTAAAACTTCTATACAAAATGCTTATGCAGACGAGAAAGAACTGACACTTTCTTATACCGGAGAAAAAAATCGAGTACGTCGTCTGGCATTCGGTCTGCGGCATACAGGAGACGACGGATCGGCCGCATTCCGAATTCCCGGATTAGTTACCAGTCTAAACGGCACATTACTATCCGTATACGACATCCGGCACAACAATAGCGCAGATTTACAAGAGTATGTAGAAATCGGTTTAAGTCGTAGCGTAAACGGAGGCAAAACATGGGAAAAGATGCGTACCGTTTTAAGTTTTGCAAATGAAGGAGGATTACCTCCCGCACAAAACGGAGTAGGCGATCCCTCTATTTTGGTAGACGAAAAAACCGGACATATATGGGTTATAGCCGCTTGGACGCACGGCATGGGCAACAGTCGGGCATGGTGGAGCTCTCACGACGGAATGAACAAAGAACGTACAGCCCAATTAGTTTTGACAAAAAGCGAAGACGACGGAAAAAGTTGGTCGAAACCAATCAATATCACAGAACAGGTAAAACACCCGTCTTGGAAATTTCTACTGCAAGGGCCAGGATGTGGAATTACAATGAAAGACGGTACTTTGGTTTTTCCGATACAATTTATCGATTCAGTACATTTGCCACATGCCGGTATCATGTATAGCAAAGATCACGGCCAGAACTGGACGATACACCAACCGGCAAGATCCAATACCACAGAAGCGCAAGTAGCAGAAATCTCTCCGGGTATATTGATGCTGAACATGCGCGATAACAGAGGCGGCAGCCGGGCTGTGGCAATTACTTCCGACTTAGGAAAGACATGGACGGAACATTCTTCGTCCAGAAAAGCATTGCCGGAACCGGTATGTATGGCTTCACTCCTGCAAGTCGATGCGGACAAGAATATAACAGGCCGAGATATTTTATTATTTTCCAATCCCGACGATACGAAGAACCGTAAACGAATCACAATAAAAGCCAGTCTTGATAAAGGGTTAACATGGCCTAAGAAATATCACCTTCTACTAGACGAAGAAGAAGGGTGGGGATATTCTTGCCTTACCCTTATAGACAACGAACATATCGGCATTATTTATGAAGGCAGCAGAGCACATTTGGTATTTCAAAAAATAAAAATAACCGACATCATCACCGAATAAGACAATAATCTATGAACAATCTCACCAACTATCATAGCCACAGCACATTTTGCGACGGAAAAGCTCCTATTGAAGATTTTATAAAACAAGCTGTCAAAATGGGATTTTCGAGTTATGGCGTTTCATCGCACGCCCCTGTTCCGTTCGCAAATCATTGGTCAATGAAAATAGAAGAGGTAGAACCATATTTGAACGAAATAAACCGCCTAAAACAACGGTACAGTCCGCACATCGATTTGTACGCCGGAATGGAGATAGATTACCTCCATGAGAATCATCATCCAGCTTCGGACTTTTTCGCAAAATTACCGCTCGATTATCGTATCGGCTCCGTTCATATTTTATACAAAAACAATACGGAAGTAGATATAGATTGTCGTCCGGAAGAATTTAAGTTAAACATCGACACATATTTCGACGGAAATCTAAAACTTGCAGTAACGGAATATTTCGATAAAATGATTACAATGATAAAAACGGGAGGATTCGACATCATCGGACACGCCGATAAAATTACATATAACGCTTCTACTTGCAACCCCAATATCCGAGAGCAAAAATGGTATTCGGAAAAAATAGAAGAGCTATTTGAATGTATCGCCCAAAGCGGATTGATAATGGAAATCAATACAAAAGCGTACAACCGGCACGGTATTTTCTTTCCGCATCAAAAATATTTCAAACGGATACAAGAACTAAAAATTCCCGTTACCGTCAACTCAGACTCTCATCATCCTGATTTTATAAACGACGGCAGAACAGAAGCCCTCAGCGCATTAAAACAATGTAATATAGACACGGTACGCCAATTAAAAAACGGAACATGGCAAGACACGCCCATACAACTCTGATTATCAAAGTACACATCTACATCCAGAGAAATTAAAAAACATTTATATTTTCCCAA
>JAFUKV010000067.1 GCA_017467745.1 Bacteroidaceae bacterium
TGCTAAAATATTTTTCTATAAATAAAAAGATTTTTTATGCAAAATCGTTTTTAACGGGGTTATTTTATTTTGAACTTTATTTGAATGGCAAGAAAGTAGGAGAAGATGTTCTTTCTCCGAATCAAACAAATTATGGAAAACGTCCGGATCTGGATAAAACAGGAATACCTATTGATGATAAATTTAGGGCATACCGAGTTTTGTATATGTGCTATGATTTAACCGATCTGTTACGGTCAGGTAAGAATACCGTAGGGTGCATACTCGGGAATGGTTTCTATAATCCGGTTGTAAATTGGACACGGGGGTATGGTTCGCCGCGTTTTTTAGGGCAGATAGAGATTACATATATGGACGGAACCAAAGAGACTATTGTCTCGGATGAGAGTTGGTTGGTTCATCGTAGTGCTATTGTTGGAGATGGCCTTTATTATGGTGAAGTTTACGATGCTCGTTTGGAAATACCGGATTGGTCTACTCCTGCCTGCAATACGAAAAATTGGCAGAATGCGGTTTTACGGAAAGCCCCAGAGGGAATTTTATCTGCGCAAACAGCTCTGCCGGATAGGGTGATGGAACGGTTAAAGCCTGTTTCAATCGAGTTGTTGGAGGACGGAACTTATGAGGTTGATTTCGGTGAAGAAATATCCGGATGGTTGAGATTGGATAATATACAAGGTGATGCAGGAGAGACTATCGAGATAAAATATCTTTGCGAATCTCCGAACGGAGTGAATAAGTATACGTTGAAAGGTTCCGGTGCGGAGTCATACGCAGCTCGGTTTACATGGTTCGTTTTTCGTAAGGTACAGATAAAAAATTGGAAAGGAGCATTGACTTCGGATAACTTAACGGCTGAGGCTGTTTATAGCAATGTTGAAACTACGGGAAAATTCGAATGCTCTAATGCGTTGTTCAATCAGATAAATAAAATATGGCAACGAAGCCAAACCGACAATATGCATGGCGGCGTGGCGAGCGATTGCCCTCATCGGGAACGGTCGGCATACACAGGCGATGGACAGGTGGCCTGTAATACCGTAATGTATAATTTTGATGCGGCGGCGTTTTATACTAAATGGATTCAGGATATTTGGGATGCACAAAATACGGAAACCGGTTATGTTCCTAATGGCGCGCCGTGGCAACCGGGCTGTGGTGGCGGAGTGCCATGGGGGGCTGCTATGAACATTATGCCATGGGAGTTTTATCTGCATTACGGTGATAGAGATATGCTGGAACGCAATTATACGGCAATGAAAGAGCAGGTTCGGTATATGCAGATGTGGCTGACACCGGAGGGAACGATGTTTGCAAAGATGCCTTTCGGTAGAGAATCGGTGTATTGGATGAATCTGGGAGAGTGGTGTCCGCCGTATAAATTTCCTTCGGATGAGTTGGTTCACACTTATTATATGTGGCGTTGCGCGGATATTATGTCGAAAACGGCAAAGGTTTTGGGTAATTTTGAAGATGAAACCATTTATATGGAACTTGCTGCAAAAGTAAAGGATGCTTTCCATAAAAAGTTTTATGATGCAGAGAAGGCTACTTACGGAGAGTTTGGCAGTAATGTGTTTGCTCTGAATATGGGTGTACCGGACGATTGTAAGGCTGCTGTTGTAAATACGTTGAAAAGAGAAATAGAAGATAATGACGGGCATTTGAATACCGGTATTTTCGCAACTCAATTACTTTTTGAGGTGTTGACGGATAATGGATTGAACAATTTGGCCTATGGAGCTATGAATAAACGGGATTTTCCCAGTTTCGGGCATTGGATAGCGCAAGGCGCTACCA
>JAFUKV010000068.1 GCA_017467745.1 Bacteroidaceae bacterium
AGTGGAAAATGGGCTAATGCTCCTGAATACGGATTAGCTAAAAAAGGGCTTATCTGTTTGCAAGATCATGGTTATCCGGCTCAGTTCAGAAACATAAAAATCAAAGAATTACCTCGTAAAACAAAAGAAGTAAACTTATTTAACGGCGTTGACTTAACTGGCTGGGAAGTGTACGGAACAGAAAAATGGTACGTAAAAGACGGCATATTGATTTGCGAAAGCGGTCCGGATAAAAAATACGGATATTTGGCAACCCGTGATTATTACGACGATTTTGAATTAACAGCAGACTTTAAACAAGAAGCAGACGGTAATTCCGGCATCTTTATCCGTTCGTTCGTCGAACCGGAAGCAAAAGTAAACGGATGGCAAGTAGAAGTAGCTCCCAAAGGCTTCGATACCGGAGGTATTTACGAATCGTACGGACGAGGCTGGTTAATACAAATCCCCGATGAAAAAGAAAATATACTGAAACCGGGTGAATGGAATACGATGCGCATTAAAGTTCAAGGAGACAACGTACAAACATGGTTGAATGGACAAGAAATGGTTAATATCAACGATGAAAAAATAGGAAAAGGACAAGGTCGCATCGCCTTACAAATCCACGATGGCGGAGGTATCAAAGTATTGTGGAAAAATCTGAAAGTGAAAACATTGTAATTATACCCTTTCTATACAAAATAAATTATCCTCTCTAAAAAAGAGGATAATTTATTCCCTCTAAAAAAAACCTAAACACACTAAATATTAATAAGTTAATTTGAATCATTATGAAGAACATTACCAGAAGAAATTTTTTGAAGGCAAGTGCTTTAACCGCCGTAGGTTTAACAATAGTACCAGGTAAAGTCATGGGTAAAACATTCGGATACACAGCCCCTTCTGATAAACTGAACATTGCCGGTATCGGTATCGGCGGTATGGGACGACGCAACCTCGCCAATATGAACACCGAAAATATTGTAGCTTTGTGCGATGTTGACTGGAAATATGCGGACAAAACATTTAAAGACTATCCGGAAGCCAAACGATTTAAAGATTGGCGTGTTATGTTCGACGAAATGGGTAATTCCATAGATGCTGTTATGGTAGCAACCCCAGACCACTCACACGCCGGAATAACTGCACATGCCATCACACTTGGGACACACGCCTACACACAAAAACCGTTAACACATTCCGTTTACGAATCCAGACTACTTACCAAACTCGCGAAAAAATACAAAGTCGCCACCCAAATGGGAAATCAAGGAAACTCTTTTGATTGGTGCCGGCAAATAGCGGAATGGATACAATCGGGCATTATCGGCGATGTATACGAAGTACATTGCTGGACAGATCGCCCTATCTGGCCGCAAGGATTACAAAATCCGAAAGGCAATGTAAAAGTACCGAAAACATTAGATTGGGATCTGTGGATAGGTCCGGCTAAAAAACGTCCGTATGATCCGGCATACACGCCTTGGAACTGGCGCGGATTCTGGGACTTCGGAACCGGAGCATTGGGAGACATGGCCTGCCACATCATGGATCCGTTATATTGGGCGCTCGACCTGAAATATCCGACCAAAGTAATAGGCAGCTCAACATTAAGCAATTTATATTCACCGCCTCATGCCGAGATAGTAGAATATACTTTCCCCGCCCGTCCACCCAAAGGACGAGTAAAAATGCCGGAAGTTAAAGTTAAATGGTTTGACGGAGGACTACTCCCGCCCCGCCCCGAAGAACTGGCTCCGGGACAAATGATGGGAGATGAAAACGGCGGTATTATTTTTATCGGTACAAAAGGGAAAATAATGACCGGATGTTACGGTATGAACCCAACGTTATTACCTATATCCGCTATGGAAACATTCAATCAGCCCAAACCGTCTATCCCCCGCGTAAAAGGAGGAAACGGAGATATATGGAATACTAACGCGCACGAACAAGATTGGATCAGGGCTTGTAAAGAATCGGCAAGCAACCGTACGGAAGCATCGTCTAATTTCTCTTTCTCCGGACCGTTCAACGAAATGGTTGTCATGGGTGTATTAGCCGTTCGTCTGCAAGGTCTGAATCGCGAATTATTATGGGACGGCGAAAATATGCGATTCACCAATATATCCGACTCTGACAAAATAAAAATTGTTACCGTCGATAATTTTGCAGTAATAGACGGAGACCCAAAATTCGACCGCCAATTTGCCGATTTCAGCGCAAAGGCAATGGCCGAAGAATGGGTTAAACATACCTATGAAAACGGATTCTCCTTACCGGAAATGCCCAAATAGTTCATTTTACCACTATCAAGGCTTCTACTAATAAAAATGCAGGTAGAAGTCTTGATTTTAATAACTTTACAATATGAAAAAAACGACACAACAATTTCTCTTCATTTTATTGTGCACTGTAATGACTTTACCATTAAACGCACAAACCAAAGCGGAAGCAAACGGATGGAAACTTGCCATTCAATCATTTACATTTCACCGTTTCTCTTTAACGGAAGCCCTCGATAAAACGCAAGAATTAGGTATCAAATACATAGAAATATATCCGGGACATAAATTAGGCGGAAAATTCGGAGATAAAGTATTTGATTTCAATTTAGATGAAGCCACGCAAGAAGAACTGAAAACGCTTGCCGCATCAAAAGGCATTAAAATCATTGCTACCGGAGTAGCTGTACAAGACAATCCGGAAGATTGGGAAAAATTATTCCGATTCGCAAAAAACATGGACATGGAATTTATTACCGCAGAACCGGCTATTAAAGATTGGGATTTAATAGAAAACTTAGTCAAAAAATATAACATCAAGGTTGCTGTACACAACCACCCCAAACCGTCGGATTATTGGACTCCGGACAATCTTTTAGCACAAATCGGCAACCGGAGTAAGAAAATAGGTTCTTGTTCAGATGTAGGGCATTGGACGCGCGAAGGTTTAAACACATTAGATTGCCTGAAACAATTACAAGGCAGAATTATCTCTTTGCACTTTAAAGACATAGCGCCTAAGATAGAAGGAGAAAAAGAGCAACACGACGTTATCTGGGGAGACGGCATACTGAACGTAAATGAAATGCTGCGAGAATTAAGACGTCAAGATTTTGACGGAGTTCTTTCTATCGAATATGAATACAATTGGGACAACTCCGTACCCGATATAAAAAAATGTATCGAATATTACAACCAAGTAACAGAAAGAATATTTTAAAAATCATCTTTAAATACATCTAACTCCGTCCAAAAAATTTTGGGTGGAGTTTTGATTTTTTTCTATTTACATATCAAAATAAATAAATATATTTGTCGGTAAGCAAACACCTTCAGAAATGACAATAGCCCAATTAGAGTATTTAATTGCCGTAGCTAACTACGGAAGTTTCTCAACCGCCGCTGAAAAATGTTTTGTAACACAGCCCTCTTTGAGCATACAAATTAAAAATTTAGAAGATGAATTAGGTGTTATTTTATTAGACCGTAGCCGCAAACCGGTTGTACCTACCGAAACGGGAAGCCTAATTATAGAACAAGCGCAAGAAACGATATATTCGTTCGCCAAAATAAAAGATTGCGTCAATTCAATAAGAGGCACCATCGCAGGAGAACTTAGAGTAGCTTTCATCCCAACCGTCGCACCGTATTGGGTACATCGGCTGGTTCCTACTATCCTCAAAAAATATCCACTGGTAAGGCTACACATAAACGAAATGATTACGCCGAATATTATCGAGGCCTTACATAAAGACCAAATAGACATCGGCATATTGGCCGAAGGCTTTGTCCCGAGCGACATTCAAGAAGAGCAAATAGCAAAAGACTCTTTCTTTGCCTTTATATCTCCACAGCACCCTTTATATGAAAAAGAAGAAATAGAATTGTCCGATTTGGAAAGCCATAAAATCATTTTATTGACAGAAGGACACTGTTTCCGCAACCAAGTAATGTCGCTCTGTTCTCGTTCAAAAACAGACAACCAGCCTTTAACAATAGAATGCGGCTCTATCGAAACGCTTATCCGCATTACTTTATCAACGAAAGGGATAACAATTATCCCACAAATGGCACTCCCTTACATAGGCGAAAAATTACAGACATGTATTCGACCCGTTAAAAGCCAAGAAGCGCACCGAATCATTACATTGGCCAAAGGAAAACACTCTGTAAAAAACGGGCTTATACATGCACTGAAAACCGAATTAATAGAGATTGCGACAACACCGCCTTAACGATTCGGAAAAGAATGCCATTTAGGTATCAACTTTTCTTATTAAATGTTTTCTTGTTTTTTACCATTCTTGCATAAACGACAGCAAGTCATCTGAATATCCAATCCACGTAATTCTTGGTGTTTTTTTTAATATCCCGTTTTTTTCTGTTTTACATAAATGCAGGTTCTTTCCTATGACTACACTTTTTCTTTCTTAATAAAAGTAGCGACAATAAAATTGCTATGAGTATAATAGTTATCGCATATACAATCATATATCTATATTTTTGAACTTATAATTATGTTATTATCGGTAATTTTCCATAAAAATACCTCTCAGAAATTTTGATTCTGAGAGGCAGTAAAAAATATTCTCAATAAAGAATAATCCTATCTATTTCTCACTTCAAACCGATATATACCGGCTGGAACTTCAAATACGGCATATTCGCCTTCCATACCAACGAATACAAAATCTTCCGCATCTTTTGCCAAAATTCCCGACTCTAACACATCGTCAATTTTCATAGTCGGAACAAATACCTGAGCCGAAGTATTAGCCGGAACGGAAATATTCCAGAACAAGTTACCGTCTATCTTTTCCCATTCGCTCGTAATATTACCGTAAACTGAATTATATGATGCTTTAACAAATTCAAGGCCATCCGGCAATTGAGGCTTCATGATAATTTTTTTGAAACCGGGAGCATCCGCAACGCTTTTAATTCCCGCTAAATTTTCGTAATACCAAATAACAAGGTCGCCCAACAACATTACATGATTAGCCGAATTCATTGCCGGATCTGCCGTATCGCCATTCCAAAGTTCCCAAATAGTAGTAGCTCCTTTTTCCGCCATATACCCCCAACTGGGATAATCGGTATTGGTAGTCAACCGATAAGCAATATCTTTCCGGCCGTTTTCCGTCAACAAACGCATTATCCATTGAGCGCCTATCAATCCCGTACTGGTATGGCCGCTAAAATCTCCCATCGTTTTCTTTACAACGTTATCGAACACAGCAGTACGATTTTCCTCCGGAACAAGACCATAAGCCAACGAAAGTAAATTAGCCGTAGCCGTATTATTGCCATAACATTTATTTTCGGCATCATAGAACGTTTCATTATACGCTTTATAAACAGTATCTGCCAATGCGGCATACTTGGAAACATCATCAGCATGTCCCGTTAGTTTCGCGAAATTCTGCATCAACGTAAGCATATAATAATAGTACGAAGTACCTAAGATACGCCCGTCCGTTTTACGTGAAGGATCCTGAGAATGAATCAACTCTTGTTTTTCAGGAGGCATACACCAGTCTCCATACGTATCACGAGGCATTATGCCGTTTTCCATATAGCGGTCACGCATATAGAAAATCCATTTTTTAAACGAATCGTAGTGCTTTTTAATAGGTTCTTTATCTCCAAACTGTGTATAAAGCATATCGGCAATAAACAGATATGCTGCCGGCCATGTAACGCCATCACTATATATTTTCCAATACGACGGAGCTACATCCGGTACACTACCGTCTTCCCGTTGCGAATCTTCAATATCTTGTAACCATTTGGCATATAAACGAGAATTATCAAATACAAAACTTTCGCCTTTCGAGCCTGTACCTCGATCTCCTAACCACCCCAAACGTTCATCTCGCTGCGGGCAGTCGGTAGGTATGCTTCTATAATTACCCCGTATACCCCAATAAGCGTTTTTATAAATGGTATTTACCGTTTCGTTCGACGTAACGAATGTACCTGTAACAGGAATATTATCATAAACAACTTTTCCTTCAATAGCCGATAAATCCGGTTTTCCGGGATACCCGGTCATTTCTACAAAGCGGAAACCGTGATATGTAAAACGAGGTTCATATATCTCTGTCCCCTCGCCTTTCAGTGTATATTTATCGGTTACTTTCGCTGAACGCAAATTTGCCATATAAAGCGTGGAATCAGGATTCATTATTTCTGCAAAACGGAGCTGAACGCAATCGCCTTTTTTCCCTTTTACTTTCAAGCGAGTCCACCCCACCATATTTTGTCCCATATCAAAAATAAACACACCCGGTTTGGTTTCAAACACAGCTATTGGAGTTACGGTTTCCATAACAGCAATAGGAGCTATCGGCATGGCCGATAAAACGGGAGATGCCGCTTTTACCGGTTCCGCCTGCATCCATGCAGTATCGTCGAAACCGTTTTCACACCAACCCGAAATTTCTTTATTAGCATCGTATTCTTCGCCATCAAACTCGTTATTTGCTACAATAGGCCCGTCCACAGTAAGTTTCCATGTCGTATCGCTATTAATGACCTCTTTACTTCCATCGCTGTAAGTTACTTCAACTTGCATCAATAATTTGGGGAATCCATATTCTTCATCGATATTTCCCATAGAAGAACGTACCGGACAATAACGTCCATTACCCAATATAACGCCTATCGTATTATCGCCCTTTTTCATCATATCGGTAACGTCATACGTCATGTAGAACGATCGTTTACCGAACTCCGACAAGGCCGGAGCCAATACATCATTTCCTACTTTTTCTCCATTTATATAACATTCAAACAATCCTTGCCCGCAAATATATATCATAGCATCTTTTACTTGTTTGCCAAGTTCTACCTGCTTACGCAACATACGAGCCGCCAAACGCGGAGACTCAGTTCTGACAACTTCATTTCCAACCGCACGTTCAAGACCTATCCACTGCGCCGACCAATCTTGGGGAGATAATAGTCCCATTGTCCACATGGCAGGTTCTGCCCAGCCGGATTCAATACCGTTTTCATCCCAATATTTAACCGTCCACCAACATTTATCGCGTGATTCAAGTGTACGGCCTTTATATTCTATTTCAATAGATTGATCGGAATCTACCTTTTTAGAATCCCACATATCTGCTTTTCCCTCAACA
>JAFUKV010000069.1 GCA_017467745.1 Bacteroidaceae bacterium
CTGAAAGACGATTTCAACAAAGAGTATTTCATCAAGGATGATTTACGCACATTAAAAGAAATACCCCTATACGCTAAAAAAGCGAAAGTTTTATCGAACCAACCGGAAGGAAGCTATTCGTTCAAAGAAGAGAAAGACGATAAAGGACAAAAAAACGTTACTCTGGTTATAGACAATCCGAAAGAGTTTTGGAGCCTCTCGAAGTATTTAGTTATCGAAGTTGATTAACTCAACGCAATATTACACCAAGAGGCTGCCGAGCGGTAGCCTCTTTTAATTTTATATCCGACCAACATGTACAAAACCGTTTTCATTGATTTAGACGATACGTTGTGGGATTTTTCAGGAAACTCTAAAATCGCCATGAAACACGTTTACGAGCAATTCGGATTATCCCGTTACTATTCCGATTATGAAGATTTTTTTACGCTATACCACACCCGCAATAATGAATTGTGGGCGTTATTTCACCACAGCAGATTAACAAAAGAACAGCTTATGCACGAGCGTATCGGATTTTTTCTGCGTCGTGTAGGGCTAAACGATTCACCTAAATTGGTAAACGAGATAAACGATTCTTATTTTTCTTCATTAAAGCGACAATCCGGATTACGGCCTTATGCCTTAGAACTATTACAGTATTTGACCCGGAAATCATATCCTTTATTTATTCTCAGCAACGGATTCAGCGAAGTGCAATTCGCCAAAATGGAAACGGCCGGAATCAGCAAATTCTTTTCGGGAGTGATTCTTTCCGAAGAAGCAGGTGTAAACAAGCCTCATCCCGATATTTTCAATTACGCATTAAAAAAAACCGGATCTCTGCCTAATGAAACTATCATGATAGGCGACAATTACGACGCCGATATTATCGGCGCGCAGACCGTTGGGATAGATCAGATATACTACAATCCGAATCATAACGAAATAACATCGTCAAAGCCTACATATACGGTATCTTCTTTAATCGAAATACCCGATATTTTATAATTGACTTAACTCCGCAATGCTAATGATATAAAGTTCTATTTTTATTTGTACCTTTGTAGAAGGTAACACATAAACATCAATTTATTTTTTTCTTTGAAATGAAGAATACACCCATAGACGAGGCCGCTGTAAATGCAGCCATAGAGCAGATGAATATCCGCGATTTCGGAAAAGCAACCATTCGCGAGGTCGTAGCAATCGCATCTAAATTAGAAAAAGAAACAGGCGAAGAGTTTATACACATGGAAATGGGAGTACCCGGCCTGCCCCCAGCTTCGGTGGGCGTAAAAGCTGAGATAGCAGCGTTAGAAAACGGAGTAGCGTCTATTTACCCTATCATTGACGGGCTTCCCGAACTGAAAAACGAAGCCTCCCGATTTATCAAAGCATTTATAAACATAGACATCGCCGCACAAGGGTGTGTTCCCGTAGTCGGCTCCATGCAAGGCACATTCACCTCTTTTTTAGTATGTGGACAATGCGACGAAAAAAAAGACACGATTCTATTTATCGATCCGGGATTCCCCGTGCAGAAACAGCAGATTACGGTAATGGGATACAAATATGAATCTTTCGATGTGTACGATTTTCGAGGCGCCAAACTGCACGATAAATTAGAAAGTTATCTTTCAAAAGGAAATATCGCGGCCATTATTTACTCTAATCCCAACAATCCCTCTTGGATATGTTTAAAAGACGAAGAGTTGGCCGTTATCGGGAAATTGGCGACACAATACGACACTATCGTTTTGGAAGACCTCGCCTACTTTGCTATGGATTTCAGAAAAGATCTGAGTCGACCTTTTCAAGCTCCGTTCCAACCCAGCGTAGCACGATATACTGACAATTATATTTTACTGATCTCCGGATCAAAAGCATTCAGTTACGCCGGACAACGCATCGGAGTAGTAGCTATTTCCGATAAATTGTACGGTAGAACATTCGACGGTCTTACCAAACGTTACGGGGGCGGCACATTCGGCTCCGTATTTATTCATCGCGCCCTTTATGCCATTTCGTCAGGAGTCAGTCATTCTGCCCAGTATGCAATGGCCGCCATGTTAAAAGCGGCCTCCGACGGAGAATACAATTTCTTAGAGGATGTAAAAGAATATGGACGCCGAGCGAAAAAACTCAAAGAAATATTTCTTAAACACGGCTTTCATCTTATATATGACACCGATTTAGGCGACCCCGTTGCAGACGGATTCTATTTTACTATCGGTTATCCGGGTTTAACAGGCGGCGAATTGATGAAAGAATTAATTTATTATGGGGTAAGCTCTATATCGCTGATCACCACCGGGTCTAACCAACAAGGCATCCGGGCTTGCACCTCATTTATCAAGAAC
>JAFUKV010000070.1 GCA_017467745.1 Bacteroidaceae bacterium
ACGGACAAATTCTTCAATCGGCCCGTAATATAGCCGCTGAAATTCTCGATAAAGATCCCGACTTATCTTTGCCGGAACATTTTGTTTTAAAAAAACAATTACAAAAAATATTCCACAAAAAAATAAATTGGGGTGCTATAAGTTAACTATCTATTTGTCAATACACTATGTTTATGTTTTTTTAATACTTCCTTACAAAGCACATATATAACTGGTTATCAACACAAAACAATATATGTGAAAAATTTTTCTATATTGACAGAAACATAGAAAGAAATCACATCTTTTGCATTAAAGAATTTATTTTTATAACTTTGAAAGCGTTAAGATTTTAATACCCTATTTCCTTATGGAAAGGACTCTCGTTATCTTAAAGCCGTCGGCAATACAGCGTGGTATCATCGGCGAAATAATTACTCGATTTGAAAAAAAAGGTCTTATTCTGATTGGATTGAAAATGATGCAATTGGATGATGCTATTTTGAATACACACTATTCTCATTTAGCAGAAAAGCCTTATTTTAAACGAGTAAAAGACAGTATGACCGCATGTCCGGTGATTGTTTGCTGTTGGGAAGGGAAAAATGCCATTGAGGTAGTGCATACTATGGCGGGAGCCACAAACAGCAGTAAAGCCTTATCGGGAACAATACGAGGAGATTATAGCATGAGCCACCAAGAAAACATTGTACATACATCCGATTCGGTGGAGACAGCAAAAAAGGAATTGAATCTTTTCTTTATGAATCATGAACTATATAACTATCAATTAGCTTCATATAAATACTTATATGGAGATGATGAAATAGATTAGAATAAAATGAATTTTTTATCAATTACAAAAACACTGATTATCCCGGTTTTAGCGACTCTTCCGGTTCTAAGTTTCTCCCAAGAAGAAGTAAAACAAGAAAATAGTCTCCACACCCAGCTACATGGAGATTTGTTAAGCGAACAAATCAATATTCACAAAGAGATAAATCTGCTTGACTCCGTAGCGTTTTTATACAAATTACAAGAAGAGGAAGCCGAATTTCCGGCAATAGACCTTTACAACAGTTGGGATACCCGTTATGTCAACCCTTATAAGAACGACAAAACCCTGCAATTACCCGACACATTCAAGATTAATGTTGCCGAATACAGTATGCCGACAAAAGAATTTACCAAAATAACCGATATATTCGGCTACCGACCACGTCGCCGCAGAGTACACAACGGTATAGATTTAAAAGTTCAAATCGGCGACACCATTTACGCAGCGTTCTCCGGAAAAGTCAGATTAACCAATTACGAACGCAGAGGATATGGAAAATATATCGTAGTGCGCCACAAAAACGGATTAGAAACCGTTTATGGACATCTCTCCAAATTTTTAGTAAATCCCAATGACATTGTAGAAGTAGGCCAACCTATCGGATTGGGAGGCAATACCGGCCGTTCCACCGGTTCACATCTCCATTTCGAAACTCGATTTTTAGGAGTAGCTATCAACCCTGCCGACATTTTTGACTTTGAAAATCAAGTACCTCATACCGACGTATATGTATTCAAATCAAAAAAAGTAGCGGAAAGCAGTAAAATTCCGGCCTCTGCAATGGCCTATCATAAAGTAAAAAAAGGAGAAACATTAGGACATATCAGTTTGAAATACAAAGTCAGCGTACGACAATTATGCAAACTAAACGGATTGAAGTCTACCAGTACATTACGCATCGGTCAGCGCATCAGGTATCAATAGATGCGTGAAACATGTAGTGTAGAAAAAACGGGAATAATTAAAAAAAATTTGATGTTTCAAAAACTTAACCGTATATTTGCCCGATTTTTGAATACACGGATAAAAAATGAACAGACAATTATTTTTTTTAATAGGATATGAGAGCTCATATAAATCATACATGAGCAATGCTGTTCACTCCATTTTTTTAGTATTTGCAGAAAATATTATATGATGCGTCGGCTATCAAAGCTGACGCATTTTTTATAGGATACAACATTAAAAAAGTTATTATGCAGAAATCAATCAAGAAAGTATTGGTTTTAGGGTCGGGCGCCCTAAAAATCGGACAAGCCGGAGAATTTGACTATTCCGGATCACAGGCTCTTAAAGCCATGAAAGAAGAAGGAATACAAACGGTACTCATTAATCCGAATATCGCTACTATCCAGACTTCCGAAGGTATTGCCGATAAAGTTTATTTTCTTCCGGTAACTCCCTATTTTGTTGAAGAAATTTTCAAAAAGGAAAAGCCGGACGGTATCTTATTGGCTTTCGGAGGACAAACTGCTTTAAATTGCGGCACAAACCTTTATAACAACGGCATTTTGAAAAAATATAATGTCGAAGTATTAGGAACTTCCGTTGAAGCTATCATGAATACGGAAGACCGTGATTTATTTGTAAAAAAATTAGATGAAATAAACATCAAAACACCCAAAAGCATAGCCGTTGAATCAATGGACGCAGCTTTTGCCGCAGCAAAAGAAATAGGTTATCCGCTGATTATCCGTTCTGCTTATGCTCTCGGCGGTATGGGTAGCGGATTCTGCTATAACGACCAAGAATTAAAAGACCTTGCCGAAAACGCATTCTCCTACTCTAATCAAATATTGATAGAAGAATCTCTAAAAGGTTGGAAAGAAATAGAATTTGAAGTTATCCGCGATAAAAATGACCACTGCTTTACGGTAGCCAGTATGGAAAATTTCGACCCTCTGGGTATCCACACCGGCGAAAGTATCGTTGTCGCTCCAACTTGCTCGCTCGACAATGAAGAGTTGACACTTTTACAGGAATTGTCGAAAAAAACCATCCGGCACTTGGGCATCGTAGGAGAATGTAACATTCAATACGCTTTCAATTCAGAAACCGACGACTACCGCGTAATCGAAGTAAACGCCCGTCTGAGCCGTTCTTCGGCTTTGGCTTCGAAAGCAACCGGTTACCCGTTGGCCTTTGTAGCCGCCAAATTGGCATTAGGCTATACTCTCGACCAAATCGGAGAAATGGGGACTACGTCTTCTGCATACGTAGCGCCTTCGCTCGACTACCTAATCTGTAAGATTCCCCGTTGGGATTTAAGTAAATTCGTGGGAGTATCCCGATTAATCGGTTCGAGCATGAAATCGGTAGGAGAAATCATGTCTATCGGTAAAACGTTCGAAGAAATCATACAAAAAGGGTTGCGTATGATTGGACAGGGAATGCACGGATTTGTAGGTAACAATGAACTGGAATTTGCAAATCTGGAAGAAGAACTTTCACACCCCACCGATATGCGTATATTCGCTATCGGAGTCGCTTTTGAAAAAGGTTATTCTATCGAAAAGATACACGAATTGACAAAAATCGACCCGTGGTTCTTAGGTAAACTGAAAAATATCTACGATTATAAAACGGTTATTGAACAATACAATAAAATTGAAGAAATACCTGCGGATGTATTGCTGAAAGCAAAACAACTCGGATTTTCCGATTTCCAGATTGCCCGTTTTGTAGAAAATCCTTCGGGTAATATGGAAAACGAAAGTCTGCGTGTACGTAACTATCGTAAAAAGAACAACATTCTACCCAGCGTAAAACGCATCAACACAGTAGCATCCGAACATCCGGAGTTAACCAATTATCTGTACATGACCTACGACGGAAGCGACCACGATATACCTTACTACAAAAACGACAAATCGGTTGTCGTATTAGGTTCAGGAGCATACCGCATAGGTAGTTCGGTAGAATTCGACTGGTGTTCAGTCAACGCTACCCAAACAGCCCGCAAATTGGGTTACAAGTCGATTATGATTAATTATAATCCCGAAACGGTTTCTACCGATTATGACATGTGCGATCGCCTCTATTTCGACGAACTGTCTTTTGAACGGGTATTAGACGTTATCGACCTTGAAATGCCGAAAGGCGTAATCGTATCGGTTGGCGGACAGATACCGAATAACTTGGCTATGAAACTGTATCGCCAACAAGTTCCCATTTTAGGTACATCTCCTATCTCAATAGACCGTGCAGAAAATCGCCACAAATTTTCAAGCATGTTAGATCAATTGGGTATAGACCAACCTGCTTGGAAAGAGTTGACCAGTATGGAAGAGATTGATGAGTTTATCGCAAAAGTAGGATTCCCCGTATTGGTTCGCCCCTCATACGTTCTATCCGGAGCAGCCATGAACGTTTGCTACGATAAAGAAGGGCTTATCAATTTCTTAAAACTTGCAGCGAATGTATCGAAAGAATATCCGGTAGTGGTATCTCAATTCTTGCAAAATGCAAAAGAGGTAGAATTCGATGCCGTAGCGCAAAACGGAGAAGTAGTAGAATACGCTATCTCGGAACACATTGAATTTGCCGGTGTACACTCAGGAGATGCCACGTTAGTATTCCCTGCTCAAAAAATCTATTTTGAAACCGCCCGCCGCATCAAAAAAATCAGTCGTCAAATAGCGAAAGAACTGAACATCAGCGGTCCGTTCAACATACAGTTCCTCGCTAAAAACAACGAAGTAAAAGTTATCGAATGTAACCTCCGCGCATCACGTAGTTTCCCGTTCGTATCGAAAGTATTGAAACGTAACTTCATCGAAACGGCTACCCGTATCATGCTCGACGCTCCTGATTCTAATCCTGACAAGAGCGCAGTCGACATAGACAGCATCGGTATTAAGGCTTCTCAATTCTCTTTCGCCCGTCTGCAAAACGCCGACCCTGTTTTAGGCGTAGACATGGCCTCTACCGGCGAAGTCGGTTGTATCGGCGATGACTTTAACGAGGCGTTATTAACCTCTATGATAGCCGTAGGATATAATATTCCGAAAAAGAATGTAATGGTATCGTCCGGAACAGTAAAATCGAAAGTAGATTTATTGGACGCTTGCCGCGCTTTGCATGAAAAAGGTTATAATCTATTCGCCACTTCGGGAACGAAACAATTCTTGACGGAAAACGGAATTGATGATGTTACAACAGTTTCTTGGCCTGACGAACATGGAGAAAACAACGTACTCGATATGGCTGCCAACCACTTGTTCGACTTGGTTATCAATATTCCCAAAAACAATACGAAACGCGAACTGACCAACGGTTACAAGATACGTCGTGCCGCTATCGACCATAATATACCGTTGATTACCAACGCCCGCTTAGCGAGCGCATTTATCTCAGCATTCTGTTCTATGAAAATGGAAGATATTCAAATCAAAAGCTGGGACGAATACAAATAACATCACTACTCTATAAAATGAAAAAGGTTACCAAAATTGGTAACCTTTTTCATTTTATATCAACCGATCCGAATTCTTTTATCGGAACAAACAGTATCGGCAGAAATTTCCACCTTTATTCCTTATACTGAAAAACATTATAAATAACTTTTTACATCCGTAGCGATACGCCCATCAAATAAATTAATAGTGCTATGTGCAAACGAAGCATCGTGCTGAGAGTGAGTTACCATAATAATAGTTGTACCCTCCCGGTTCAACTCCGTCAACATCCGTATCACCTCCAATCCATTTTTAGAATCAAGGTTTCCGGTAGGTTCGTCCGCCAATATTAATTTCGGCGCGGCAATTACCGCTCGGGCTATGGCAATACGCTGTTGTTGCCCCCCAGATAACTGTTGAGGAAAATGTTTAACCCGATGTCCCATATTCACACGTTTCAACATTGCGTCAACCCGTTTTCTCCGTTCCTCTTTTTTCACTCCGGCATAAATTAACGGCAGTTCCACGTTTCCGAATACCGTACGTTCTTCTATCAGATTAAAACTTTGAAAAACAAATCCGATATTACCCTTCCGCATCTGTGTACGTTCGTTTTCTCTAAGATTAGCAACCTCCTTACCAAATAATTTATAACTGCCCGAAGTCGGATTATCCAACAGCCCAAGTATATTGAGCAATGTAGATTTACCACAACCGGAAGGCCCCATTATTGCGACAAAATCGCCTTCCTCCACTTCAAAAGACACATTATCCAACGCAACAGTCTCTACCTCTTCGGTACGGAACGTCTTACTTAAATTTTCTACTTGCAATATCATAATAATTACAAATTAATAGGTTATTCATTCATTTTTAAAGATTTCACAGGATTCTCATTTGCCGTATGCCAACATTGCAACGAAACCGTAGTCGAAACAACAACCAGCAAAATAAAAAATGCGACGGCAAATACCCACCAATATACGGGAATACGATACACATACGCTTCGAGCCACCGCTGAACAAAATACCATGCAACGGGAACCGATATGACAAAACATATTAACATAATACGAATATACGTTTTATTGAAAAGCGCAACCACCGACAATGCCGTAGCTCCGTTTATTTTACGAATACCGATTTCCTTGCGACGACTCTGCAACTCGAACATAATCAATCCGAACACTCCCATCACAGCAATAAACATGCTTAATCCGCAGAAAAGCGAGAAAAGAATCATTCTATTTATATCTTCTTCATACAAATCTTCCGCTACATCTTCGAGCATAAGAACGGGTATTTCTTTTTCCGGAAGCTCAAACGGCTCAACAACCTTTTTGCAATATGCAATAGCGTCTTTTTCCTTTACTCCGGGTTTCAACTTCATATACATGTTGAATCTCCTATCCATTCCCGCCTCATCTCCTACTAATAGCGTCAGCGGCGTATCGCTCGATTTATAAAAAGAAAAGATTTTTATATCCGGAATAAATCCTATTATCTCGTAACCGTTCCACCAATCGCCGAGTTTAAATTCATACTTCCGTCGAGCAGACTCATTCACCAACATCTTTCCCGAAACCTCATCTGGGTTAAATGCCCTGCCTTCAGTAATCTCAATACCTAATCCGGGAATTATATCCGGCGTTACCTCTATAACCGCCAAAAACTTACCCTCTCTACCCCAACCTTGGTAACCGCTTGCATTTAACAAAAGATTATCGGTAGAAAATACATACTCAGCTCCGGCATAATTTTTCAGACCATTTTCAATACTCGGATATAGCTCGCCGCCTCTTTCAGTATATCCGGGTCTTACAACAACCACCCGGTCTTTATCGAATCCTAACGGAGCGGAAAGCATATAACGATTCTGCAAATAAA
>JAFUKV010000071.1 GCA_017467745.1 Bacteroidaceae bacterium
AAGGGCGAATACCAGAGTGGCCAAATGGGGCAGACTGTAAATCTGCTGTCTTACGACTTCGGTGGTTCGAATCCATCTTCGCCCACACCTTGTAAAAGAGGTAAGCGAGCGTAAGTTTGCAATTGCGGGAGTAGCTCAGTCGATAGAGCATCAGCCTTCCAAGCTGAGGGTCGCGGGTTTGAGTCCCGTTTCCCGCTCAACAAAGAAGCCTTGATAGTTTAACTATCAAGGCTTCTTTACTTTTAAAAAGGAAACTTCGTGTAGCTATTATTTATTTTATGTGATTTTTTTTGTAAGGCTTCACTATCATTTGATTTTAAGGCCGGGTATTAGGGGTGTTGTGTCGAGTAACTCCAATTCTTGTACCATATTTATAGTACCTTGTTTATATTTTTGGAAATGCGGTGTTTGGATATGTTTTTTATAAGCATCGATATCTGCATAAATTTCGAGAATGGTTATTTTGTTCGGCATCTCTTTTTCTGATATGGCATAAAGGGTAAGTACGCCCGGTTCTATTCGCATGGAGGCTTCTATTTCTTCTTTCAGATAAGCATTGTATTCTTCCAAATATTCAGGATTAACGGTTATTTTTGAAAGGCGTACCATGTTGTTCCGGTTGACGTCAGTCTGTTCTGTTTCGGTATATTTGATAATGTTTAAGGCTTTCATAGCCGGAGGAAATCCTATATACGGCAAACATTGAATTACGGCTGCGGCAAGGGTTTCGCGGCTATTGCCGAGTTTTATGTTCGCTTTCGTGTGAGGCCTTAGCTGACTATCGGCTTCCAATGTGGTAAGGATGCAGTAAATTAGAAGTTCTCGTGTTTTTATATCCAGCCCGTTACGTGTGTAAATATCGCCAAAACAATATTCTGTAAGGAAACGAGCTACATCATCGCCCATACCGCCCGGAATATTTTCCAGACGTTTTTTGATTGTATCGCCATAAAGCGGGTTTTGAATAGCGTATCCTTTCTCGTAACGATTTTCTTCTGTTGTTGTACCTTGTGCTGCGAGAGGCAGGGCGATACCTTGTTCCTCGAATACCTCATTGATAACGGCTATTGCGTTTAGCGTTTTGGGAAAGCCGATAAATGGCGCGCATTGATAGATTGCTTCTCGCTGTTCGATGGGGGTAACGCCAACGTTAAGGGCGGCTTTGGCATGTGATTTTAGTTGCGGTAAAGTTTGCATAACCGAAAGTGTGGTGCAGGTGATTAATTCTCGTGTTTTGAGGTCGAGATTTCCCGTAGCGAAAACATCTCCGAAAATAAACTTTTGAAGAATTGCCATAAATTCAGGGTCGGAACCTTTGTCCGTCAAGGCTTCTCCGCCGAATAGGGAGGTATAAGTTTCTTTACAAAATTCAGTTCTGTTCATTTTTCTGTTTGTTTGAGCCATTACCGAAATCGTTACGATAATCAGCAAAAAAGCGGTTACTATTTGTTTCATACGTTTTTTTATCGATGTTTTGAATGGTTACAAAATTAAGAAATGTATCTATTTATCCGATAACCTCAATTACGGATAAAAGAAACAGAATTACAGATTACGTGTAATTTTATCTCTCCTTATTAACGTGTATTCTCTTGTTGTCGGATAGGGATGTTTCTGATTATAAATTGTATATTTGCAAATTGAAAAAATCATGTAATTTACGCAATACATATATATGGAAAAGAAATTTAAACGAACATTAGTAACCACTGCGTTGCCGTATGCCAACGGACCGGTACATATTGGACACTTGGCTGGCGTATATGTGCCAGCTGATATTTATACTCGTTATCTTCGTCTGAAAGGCGAAGATGTTATTATGATCGGAGGTTCGGATGAACACGGTGTGCCTATTACCCTTAAAGCGAAAGCCGAAGGTATTACTCCGCAAGATGTGGTTGACCGTTATCATAATATCATAAAGAAATCATTCGAAGAATTCGGTATTTCATTCGATATATATTCTCGCACAAGTTCGGCGATACACCACCGGACAGCTTCTGATTTTTTTCGTAAATTGTACGATAAAGGCGTATTCATCGAAAAAACGAGTGAACAGTATTACGATGAAGAAGCACATCAGTTTTTAGCAGACCGATATATAACGGGAACTTGTCCGCATTGTAAAAATGAACGTGCGTACGGAGATCAATGTGAAGCATGCGGTACGTCGCTTAATGCTACCGATTTGATAAACCCGAAATCGGCTATTAGCGGAAGTACGCCTGTTCTGCGCGAAACCAAGCATTGGTATTTGCCGTTAGATAAATACGAAGCGTTTCTTCGTCAGTGGATATTGGAGGGACATAAAGAGTGGAAACCGAATGTATACGGGCAATGTAAATCGTGGTTAGATATGGGGTTGCAACCTCGTGCCGTAAGTCGCGATTTGGACTGGGGTGTTCCTGTTCCGGTAGAAGGAGCGGATGGAAAGGTGTTGTACGTGTGGTTTGATGCTCCTATCGGTTACATCTCGAATACAAAAGAATTGTTGCCTGATACTTGGGAGAAATATTGGAAAGATGAAGATACGAAATTAGTCCATTTCATCGGAAAAGATAACATCGTTTTCCACTGTATCGTTTTTCCTGCCATGTTGAAAGCCGAAGGCAGTTATATACTTCCTGAAAATGTTCCGGCAAATGAGTTTTTAAATTTGGAAGGAGATAAAATTTCTACCTCACGCAATTGGGCTGTGTGGTTACATGAGTATTTGGAGGAGTTTCCCGGAAAGCAAGATGTATTACGGTATGTGTTGACAGCCAATGCACCCGAAACGAAGGACAACGATTTCACTTGGAAAGATTTTCAAGCACGTAATAATAACGAATTGGTTGCTATTCTTGGAAATTTTGTGAATCGTGCGATGGTTTTGACGCATAAATATTTTGAAGGGAAAGTTCCCGCTTGCGGAGAGATGACCGAATATGATTTGAAGACATTGGAAGATTTCAAAAACGTGAAAGCTGAAATGGAATCGTTTATTGAATCTTATCGTTTTCGTGAAGCGTTGAAAGAGGCGATGAACCTTGCCCGTATTGGCAATAAATATTTGGCGGATACAGAGCCTTGGAAGTTAGCTAAGACAGATATGCGACGTGTCGCCACTATTTTGAATGTATCTTTACAGATTGCCGCTAATTTAGCTATTGCCTTCGAACCGTTCTTGCCGTTTTCTGCTTGTAAGTTGCGTGGAATGTTGTCTATGCCGCAATGCGATTGGAATAGTTTAGGTTGTACAACGATTCTTGCAGAAGGCCTGCAATTGGGTAAAGCGGAGTTATTATTTGAAAAAATAGAAGACGCCACGATAGAAGCGCAGATTCAGAAACTGCTTGATACGAAAAAGGCCAACGAGTTGAAAAACTATACCCCTAATCCGGCAAAAACAAACATTTCGTTCGAAGATTTTACTAAAATGGATATTCGGATAGGGAAAATATTGGAAGCCGATCGAGTGCCTAAAACGTCGAAATTGATGAAATTAAAGGTAGATACCGGAATAGATCAGCGCATTGTTGTTTCAGGCATTGCAGAACATTACACTCCCGAAGAGGTTATAGGCCGGCAGGTATCTATATTGGTAAATCTGGAACCTCGAAAGTTAAAAGGCATTGAATCGCAAGGAATGATTCTGATGGCCGAGAATGCCGATGGGAAGTTGGTGTTTGTGCAACCTTCGATAGAGGTAAAAAACGGTGCGGAAGTTCGATAATATTCCCTTTTCATCGAAAAAGGCTATGCCATGTCAGGAGAAAATAGCTTAAAAACCAAAACCAAAAACGCATTATTGTGGAATGCCTTAGATAAGGTAGTAACGCAATTGGTTTCTGTTGCTATCAATCTTATTTTGGCAAGAGAATTGCTGGATAAAACGGATTACGGCGTTATCGGGATGTTGGCTATTTTTGTTGCTATTGCGAATGCTGTTACGGATTGTGGGCTGTCTGCTGCATTGGTGCGAAAACCCGTTATCTCGGAAAAAGACTGTAATACGGCGTTTTATTTTAATATAGCGTCGGCCTTGATATTATATGGAATATTGTATTTTTCGGCTCCCGCTATTGCTCGTTTTTATAATGAGCCGATATTGATACCGTTAGCGAGGGTACTTTTCTTGGTTCCGGTAATTAGTGCGACAGGATTAGTTCAGGCTACGCAGCTATCTAAGCGGATTCAATTTAATAAACTAACCGTTATTAATATGGTAAGTTTAATTGTTTCTGGAATAGCTGCTATTGCTACTGCCTTATTGGGCTATGGTGTATGGGCGCTTATTATTCAACAAGTGTCATTGGCAGCGATGAAAAGTTTACTGCTATGGATATTCAATACATGGCGTCCTAAAATGCAATTTAGCATAACCTCGTTCAAAGAAATGTTTTCTTTTGGAACAAATTTGACGATTTCCGGAATACTGAATGTCGTTTTTTTGAATATATATTCCTCATTCATAGGGAAATTATATAAGGGAGAAATCGGGTTTTATACGCAGGCCGTCCGTTGGAGCGATATGGCGGTTTTCTCTCTTGCCGGAACGATACAAACGGCTACATATCCGGTATTCAGCACTGTTCAAACCGATGAGGAACGACTTATTAGAGCATATCGTAAAACGATGCGTTTTACGGCTTTCGTTACTCTTCCTGTTTTGTTGGGTCTGGTATTGATTAGCCGTCCGTTGTTTCTTTGTTTGTTGACGGATAAATGGGCTGATTCTATACCATTTATGCAATTATTGTGTTTTGCCGGTATTTTTACTGTATTTACGCAGATAAACCATAACTTTCTTAAAATAGCGGGCGATTCGCGGTTGTTATTGCTGCTTGAAATCGGAAAGATGATTTTGGTAGGAGTCATGTTTTGTTTAACGTGGCGGCTTTCTCCTGTCGCTATTGTGCTTGGACAGGTTATAATAAGGGCAATTGTATATTTTTCGAATGCTTATTTTATCGGGGAAAAGGTGGGATATAGTTGGAGAATGCAATGTAAAGACATTTTTCCGTATGCGGCAATCAGCGTAGCTATGGTAATGGTGGGATATTTTGCCGTATTGCCGGTTCAAAATATATATTGGCAATTGGTATTGCAGATAATGATATGTGCATTATATTATTTAGGGATGAATAAATGGCTTCGATCCCGAATATTTGACGAAGTTTTACAGGTAATAAAAAGAGATAAAGATGGCAATGATTAATAATCCCGTAGTAAGCGTATTAATGATATGTTATAATCAAGAGGAATACATAGGTAAGGCTATCCGAAGTGTGATGCGGCAGAAAACGACCTTTCCGGTAGAGCTGATTATTCATGACGATTGCAGTACCGACCGTACAAGGGAGATTTGTGAAGAATACGCTAATCTTTATCCGGATAGGATACGTTATGTGCGCAATGAAAAAAATGTCGGATTAGAGGAAAACTTTATACGAGCTTATCGTCTGACCAGAGGAAAATATATTGCTATCTGCGAAGGGGACGACTATTGGTTAGGACGTAAAAAATTGCAACGACAGGTCGATGTGATGGAAGCTCATTCGGAATATGCCATCTGCTTTCACCGAACCTTGAATTATTACATGAGAGATAATAGTAAGAGCTTAACGGCTTATGAGCGTCCGGCGGTTACTACTATTTATGATTTGGCTCGGAAGAATTATATTTCGAATGTATCATGTCTTTATCGTAAACAACCGTTTGATTTGCCGGAATGGATGTCGGAAGTGCGTACATACGACTATGCGATGCACTTATTGAATGCCTGTTACGGAAAGATTGTATTTTTGCCTCAGGTAATGGCTGTTTACAGAATACACGGACGTAGTGTATGGAGTGAATCGGGGACGGAAAAGCGTTATGAAATAGCGTTGAAGGTACGCGAGTGCGTGATGCGGCATTTTACAGATACACATCCGGATATAGCCGCTATTTTGGGCGAAAAATATTTAGAGAATGCCAAAGCTCTGTTACGGCATTATCAGAGGCATGAATTGTCGGAAAAGTTTGATGTATTTTTGGCCTATGTACAAACCATGTTTCCAGACTTTACCGCAACGGATGTCAATAATATTTCAGCACAGGGAAACGGAAAATCTCTTTTTCGCAAGTTTCTGTCGTTTGGACGTAGACAGGTTTCTAAACTCTTGCCGCTTCCCGGTAGTCGGATATAGATATTAGGCTGTTTCGTATGTTTTCATCATGTCATCGAACAGATTTTCCCGTTTCAATATCCATTCGATGAATTCTCTGAATGCTCCGTTTCCTCCACAACGAGAGGTAACTACTTGTACTCGCTCTTTTACATAATCTACGGCATTTGCCGGCGATGCGCTCAGCCCCACGTTCAGTAAGAGCGGCAAATCATTTATATCGTCTCCCATAAAAGCTACGTCGTTTAATGTAATTCCCATTTGTGTGCATAATTCACGGGCTTTTGTCAATTTGTCTTTTACACCGAGAAAGATGTGATTGATATGTAATTTTTCTCCTCTTTTCCGTACAATCTCAGTATTTTCTCCTGTCATAATGGCGACGGGAATTTTTAGATTTCGACAGAAAATAACGCCCCATCCGTCGGCAACGTGAAAGCGTTTCATTATATCTCCTTCGCGGGTATAATACATCCCGCCATCTGTCCATACCCCATCTATATCAGTGATAATCAGTTTCGGTAACATAATGTTATAATTTTATTTGCAATGCAGACTCAATAAATATTTCATTCGGCAGAACCGAAGCCGATTAAATATACCCGGTTGCCGTGTGGAAAAACAAACTATTTGCAGTAAAATAACTTTCTTATAATAAAATCATTTCGTCCGGTTTGTAATCTTTATTTGCCGGTTTGCCGATAATTTCGTTCCATTTCATCGGAGAAATACCTATTCCCGGTCGTTTTGTTGTCAGGTTTGTTTCTGAAAACAATTCGCCTTTACAGATACTTGTTGCAGCTACTATGCTTTTGCGAGTTGCTGTCCGGGTTGTTGATTCTTTGGAAAAAAATTGCCTTGAATCGTAATTTATAGCAGATTCTACGGCTCGAATAGAAGTAACCATTTGCTTCAATTCTTCCGGCTCAATGGCGAATTTATGATTTAATCCTTCCATATTGTGATCGAGAGTGAAGTTTTTTTCAATAATTTGCGCTCCTAATGTAGCGGCGGCTATTGGTATGGCAATTCCCTCTGTACGGTCTGAATAGCCTGTTTTTACGCCAAATATATCGCTTAACCGATTTATTGTATCTAAATAAACCTCGTTATATGGGGTTGGATATTCGGTAGAACAATGCAATAACGTTATGTTTTCTTTTGATACTCCGTTTGTTGTCAGTACCGATACAGCTTCCCCTATTTCTTCGAGCGGAGACATTCCGGTAGATAATATTACCGTTTTTCCGGTTTGCGCTATTTTTATTAAGTAAGGGTAGTCGGTTATTTGTTCTGATGGAATGTTCCATGTATTGATATCAAAGCGTTGCAGTAAATCTATGCTTTCGTCATCGAATGGAGATGACATGAAGCCTATGCCTCGACTGGAACAATAATCCATCAGCAAAAATAAGTCAACCTCAGGTAGTGCGACACGACGCAATATTTCCAGTTGATCTTCATTTACCGTTTTTCCGGATTCTTCTTGATGTTGAAGAATGGGTACGGAAATTAATTTCTCCGGTACGAATGTTTGAAATTTTACGTAATCGGCCTTTGCTTCTGCTGCTGCATCAATCATGCGTCGGGCGATAGCGATGTCTCCATTATGGTTTATCCCGATATCTGCAATTATTGTCGATTTCATAATGACTGTATTCGATGGGCGGGATTTCCTACGTATGTACCCGATGTGATAATGTCTCGGCAAACTAAACTTCCGGCTCCTAAAATAACTCGCTGAGTAATGGATATACTATGAAAAACCGTGCTGTTGCTCCCGATAAAGCATTCTTTTCCTATTTGTACT
>JAFUKV010000072.1 GCA_017467745.1 Bacteroidaceae bacterium
AAAATATATACATTACCTTTGTACACGAATTTTAAAGATCGAAATAACAATGAAAAATGTGCTTGTAATCGGTGCGACAGGTCAAATCGGGTCAGAACTGACAATGGAATTGAGAAAACGTTATCCAGACGGAAACATAGTAGCCGGATATATCAAAGGTGCAGAACCCAAAGGTATTCTATTAGAAAGCGGGCCTTCCGAACTTGCAGACGTTACCGACGGAAAACAATTACATGACATTGTCGACAAATATAACATTGACACCATATATAATCTTGCCGCATTATTATCGGCAGTGGCCGAAGCTAAACCGTTGTTGGCATGGCACATTCAAATGGACGGACTAATCAACATTCTGGAAATAGCTCGCGAAAAAAAATGCAGTGTCTTTACTCCCAGTTCCATTGGCGCATTCGGCTCTAACACTCCAAAAGACAAAACACCGCAAGACACCATACAACGTCCCAAAACCATGTACGGCGTTACAAAAGTATCTACCGAACTGTTAAGTGATTACTACTTCAACCGTTTCGGCGTTGACACGCGGTCAGTACGCTTTCCGGGTATCATTTCAAACGTTACCTTGCCGGGTGGTGGAACAACCGATTATGCAGTAGACATTTACTACTCTGCCGTAAAAGGAGAAGAGTTTGTATGTCCTATCGCTGCCGGAACTTTTATGGACATGATATACATGCCGGACGCTTTGCACGCCGCTATATCTATTATGGAAGCCGATCCGTCAAGATTTATTCATCGGAACTCATTCAACATAGCATCGCTCAGCTTCGATCCGGAAATGATTTACGCCTCGATAAAAAAGGAAATTCCCGATTTCAAAATGCGATACGAGGTAGACCCTCTACGTCAAGGTATCGCTGAGTCTTGGCCAAACTCATTGGACGATACATGCGCTCGTTCGGAATGGGATTGGGCTCCGAATTTTTCTCTTGATGAAATGACAAAAGATATGATTGCCGCATTAAGAAAAAAATTCAACAAATAAAATTGATCTTATTTTTTCTGATAATAACTGAGGCTGTCTAAATAGACAGCCTCTTTCCATATATACCATAAACACCAACACACAACTTATAAATCACGTAATAATTTCCGCTATCGAGTCTCCGTAATAACATCCGTTCAAATAAAACATTCCAACACGAAAACACACATTTATATTTACCTTGTTACATACTTTATAAAGTAATAACTTTACACAATCGTTTAACGCCAAGTCCGCTTTTCGTTTGTTCTCCAAAAACAATACGGAACATTCCGCTGCGTTCACTTTTCCCGTTATCCGACAAACAAACCTGACAAAAAGACTATAATATACGATCAGCAAAAAGAGAAACGCAGAACTTTAAAACAATTTATCGCTTAACATTTGCAATGCCTGTTGTTTAAACTCACTACGTATCAATACAGAAACATTACTGTTGCTTCCTCCATACGAAATCATTCTAACAGGCATATCCCCCAACGCATTGATAATTTTCGCTTCAAACCCGATATTTTGGCTTTCAAGGTCTCCCACAACACACAATATCACCATATCTTCTTCTATGGAAACAAAGGCGTCCCGTTTCATTTCGTTGACAATCTCGGGCAACTGAACATTATTATCAATAGCCACAGCCACCCCAACATCTGACGTAGTAACCAAATCTATCGGAGTAAGATATTTCAAAAACGTATCAAACACCTTGCTTAAAAACTGAGGAGACTGCAACGTATGATATGACTTCATCTTTACATACGTAATGTTATCTTTTGCCGCCACAGCCTTTATTTTTCCCTTTTCCGCCACATTAGAAATCAACGTACCCGGAGCATCCGGCTGCAATGTATTCAACAACCGTACAGGAATATTATGTTGTTTAGCCGGCAAAATACACTCCGGATGCAGAATTTTCGCACCGAAATGAGCCAATTTGGCAGCTTCGTCAAAATTCAACTGAGATACCGGAGCCGTATTACCTACAAAACGAGGGTCGTTGTTGTGCATTCCGTCAATATCCGTCCATATCTGAATTTCATCCGCATTGACAACCGCGCCTATCAACGAAGCCGTGTAATCACTACCGCCGCGTTGCAAATTGTCTATATGACCGTATGCGTTCCGACAGATATATCCTTGTGTTATATATAACTCTGCATCAGAATGACGTTCTATCAAACGTACAAGACGCTCTTCTATATAATCCATATCCGGCACGGAATTTTCTCTTGTCCTCATAAAATCCAAAGCCGGCAACAAACAAGAAGCAACCCCTTTCTCTTGAAGATAAAAATGAATCATAGACGCCGCAATCAATTCACCTTGCGCCAACACCTCTTTTTCTTCAAAAACAGAAAACGGTTCACTAACAAACGACTCTATTTTCATAAAGCAAGACATGACCGTTTCCATCGTTCTCTGACGAAACTCGCCCGTTTCATACAATTCATCAATATGCGACAAATAAGCCAGTTTCAACGAGTTTATTATATTAGAAGCCCCATTACGTTCATTATTATATAAACACATCGCTATTTCCGCCAACGAGTCGGTAGTACCGGCAAGAGCCGATACAACAACAATTTTTCGAGTACCGTCGTTTATCAAATTAGCAACATCTTTCATTCGTTGAGCGGAACTAACCGAAGTTCCTCCTATTTTCAGTACTTTCATTCTGATAGGGTATTATTATTGTTTTTTATTTTCAGAATTTTTTTTCTCCGTCGTTAAGTCTTTCAACAAAATATGCCCGACTTCTTCCATCATTTTATCGCGAGTCATCAGCAAAGTCTTCCATTGTTTCCCGAACTTAATACGATTATCTATTTTAAACTTTTCAGAACCATATAAATCCACCCGTGAAAAGAGTTCTGCAACCGAAAGCCGGTTCACATCCATAGCCGGTTGATAAGCCACCACCATGTCATCATCTGTTGACGTTTCAATAATCACGCCTATCTCGGTCAGAAAATACAATATCTGTCCCGTCAATTTCATCGGAATTTTATTATTGAAAGAAATCTCTTCGACAGTCAGAGGCTTCTCACCTTTTACAAATCGTTGAACAATAAGCGATGCCACCAATAACAAAAGAAAATCTTTATACCTGCGCGATATATTTTTCGTGTCTCTTTCAAAATTATAATTCCGAATATTTTGTGCAGAAAATGTCAATACCGCCCCAAACAAACAAATTATCCACGATAACTGTATCCACAACAGCAACAAAGGCAAAAACGCCAAACCTCCGTAAACAGCATTATATTTCGACACCCATATCTGACCACCTATATATATAAACTGAAAAATTTGAAAAACAGTACCGCAAATAATTCCTGCCAACAATGCGTTCCAGAATTTCACTTTGGTATTGGGAATAAGCACATACATTCCGGTAAAAAACAACCAAGTTAGAAAATACGGGCTAAACGATAGCAACTTACGCAATATAGGACTCATAAAACTCAAATAATCGAGCCCTTCGAAACTGGATGAAAGGAACAAAGACAAACCACTCGACACAATCATTAAAACGGGCAGAATCAGAAAAAACGAAGTATAATCGGTTATTTTACGATAAAACGAGCGGGATTTTTTAACCTGCCATATTTCATTAAATACCGTTTCCACGTTATTGACCATACTGATAACCGTCCACAATAGCATCAAGACACCGGCTCCTACAAAAACGCCCCCATTGCGAGTTTCTGACAAATATGTCCTGACAAAATCGAAAATATATGTCAGGGCACTACGTTGAGCCGGAAAATAATCAAGCAACTGGCTTTGTATGATATTTTGAAATCCAAACCCCTGCGCAATAGCATACATCAATGCCAACATAGGAACTATTGCCAACATCATATTGTATGTAAGTGCCGAAGCCTTTGTCTGTAAATTATCTTCAACAAAACGTCTGATCGAGATAATCAACGTCTTAAACAGATTTATCAATATTCGTCGGCCACCGCTCACTTCCGTTTCGGTTATCCGCCAGATATCATCTGACGCAAAACGCCAAAACTTTGTAATATACTCGTTTATCCGTTTCATCAAAAACAGTTTAAAATAAAAAACAGCAGGATTATAAGCCGGGTTCTGTTCCCTATTCGGGCGTTTGTCATTTATCTTGGCTTTACGTCACCGCAAAGCTCCAGCGGTCTACCCCCCGACATCGGACGAGCAACCCTTAACTGTCGGTATACATGACCTTGCAACCCATGAGACGTACCACTCTTATGTTACCATAAGAATCGGTAAGCTCTTACCTCACCTTTTCACCCTTACCTTTGATAATAAGGCGGTTATTTTCTGTTACGCTACTTTACCTTCACAGATAACTTCCCGTTAAGAAGCATGGCGCTCTATGTTGCCCGGACTTTCCTCTTATATAAAAACAAGCGACAAACCATCCTGCTGTATGCCTACAAAGATAGTACAAATTTATTGGATTACAAAAGCTTAGTTGCATTACATAGAAAACAAATTATATATACTACCAAGCATTACAAATTACCTCTCATTATCAGATGTTTTATAATTATTACAAAAAGACAAAATGTCAGTTATGAATAAAAAAATGTCATTTAAGGGGCATTTTTCCGTTAAGCGCTGTTAAGGACGACACAATGGTATTAAATCTGTTTAAAAAGTAATGTCAGAATGAATCATCGCACGAATATTGTTCTAATTTTAACGTGTCGACAACTTAAATACAATTATTAATTAACATTTTAAGGATAATCATTATGAAAAAAGTATTCAGCTTTATTTTAGTAGCTCTTATAAGCTCTGCCGTATCGCTCGGCACCTTTATGTGGCTCAACGATAATGAGCCGAACCATAATACCGCCATACCCGAACCTGCCGTAAAAGCTAACGCATGGCCGGCCGCATTCTCTCCGGCTACCAGCCAAGCAATAGAAACCGATTTTACAAAAGCGGCCGAAGAAGTTGTAAATGGCGTGGTGCATATCAAATCGACAAAAATGCCCGATCAGCAATCAAGAAGCTTCTCCGGAAATCCGTTTTTCGACCAATTTTTCGGTGGACAGGGCTATTCTCAACAACCCCGTGTAGGTATGGGTTCGGGAGTAATCATTACGAAAGACGGTTATATCGTAACAAATAACCACGTTATACAAGAATCCGATGAACTGGAAGTTACTCTAAATGACAACCGTACTTTCAACGCAAAAGTCATCGGTACGGACGAAGCGACAGATTTAGCTCTACTGAAAATCGAGGCCGATAATTTACCTATCGTAAAAATGGGTGACTCCGATAAATTAAAAGTCGGAGAATGGGTTTTAGCAGTAGGAAATCCATTTCAACTGAACTCGACGGTTACCGCCGGTATCGTCAGCGCAAAAGCCCGTAACGTGGGAATGAGCGGCAATAATATGGGAATAGAATCGTATATACAAACCGATGCCGCAGTTAATCCCGGCAATAGCGGAGGCGCACTGGTAAACACCAAAGGCGAATTAGTAGGTATCAACACAGCATTGCTTTCCGAAACGGGAAACTATGTAGGTTACTCGTTTGCAGTACCGTCAAGTATCGTAGCCAAAGTAGTATCCGATCTTAAACAATACGGAAACGTACAACGCGCCATGTTGGGAATACGCATCAGCGATATCAATGAACAATTAGCCAAAGAAAAAAATCTGACTACCAAAGAAGGCGTATATATCGGCGTAGTTGAGGAACGCGGTGCTGCTATGGATGCCGGATTGAAAGAAGGCGATGTTATTATCGGTATCAATGGCATAAAGATTAAAAACATGGGGATTTTACAAGAACAAATCAGCCGTTATCGTCCGGGAGACAAAATTACGGTAGAATACATTCGTGATGGAAAATCGAATAAAAAAGACATCACCCTACGTAACTACAAAGGCAATACGGAAATTATCAAAGGTTCCGGTATCGAAATTCTTGGAGCTGCATTCAAGGAACTGTCCGATAACGACCGCCGAGAATACGGACTGCGTTCAGGCGTACAGGTAGACGGTATTAAAGACGGGAAATTCCGTGAAGCAGGCATCCGTAACGGATTTATTATCTTGCGTATCAACGATAACTCCGTAAATTCGGCAAAAGATGTAGAAAAAATATACAATAACATCATGAAAGGACAATCACCCGAAAAGGTAATGTTCATTGCCGGAATATATCCAAACGGTAAATCAGGCTATTACGCCGTCAATTTGACAGACTGAACGAGGGGTAAAAATATCCGATAATCCCGACAGGCTTTTACCCATCTAAAAAAGAATAGAGTAAAAGCCTGTTTTTCAAATGATAAAAAGCAAAAAATATAACTAACATGGAAAACAAATATACCCAACTATTCGTTTGACAATTAGGATAAAAACAAAACCAGAAAACGCAAATTAATCAATTCAGATTCGTTTTCACAAAAACATATTTGTTAAATGCCAAATAATCCGTATATTTGCGTTCCAAATTTCTTTGCACAGAATGAGACAATTAAAGATTACAAAATCTATCACAAACAGAGAGAGTGCTTCGCTTGACAAATATCTTCAAGAAATCGGTAGAGAAGACCTGATTACGGTAGAAGAAGAAGTAGAACTCGCTCAGCGTATAAAAAAAGGTGATCGTGCAGCATTAGAAAAACTGACACGCGCAAATCTTCGATTTGTAGTTTCGGTAGCAAAACAGTACCAAAATCAAGGATTGAGTTTGCCAGACCTTATCAACGAAGGCAATCTCGGGTTAATTAAAGCTGCTGAAAAATTCGACGAAACTCGAGGATTTAAATTTATTTCGTACGCTGTATGGTGGATACGTCAATCTATTCTTCAAGCATTGGCAGAACAATCTCGTATCGTTCGGCTTCCGCTCAATCAAGTAGGTTCTCTGAATAAAATCAGTAAAGCCTTTTCTAAATTCGAGCAAGAAAACGAACGTCGGCCGTCTCCCGAAGAGTTGGCGGAAGAATTAGAGATTCCCGTAGACAAGATTTCCGATACGATGAAAGTATCCGGACGTCATATCTCGGTAGATGCGCCTTTCATAGAAGGAGAAGATAACAGCTTATTAGATGTACTCATCAATGACGATTCGCCCATTGCTGACCGTTCTCTCATCAACGAATCACTTGCGAAAGAAATTGACAGAGCTCTTGCTACTTTAACCGAAAGAGAATGCGATATTATCAAAATGTTTTTCGGTATCGGATGTCAAGAAATGACATTGGAAGAAATCGGCGACAAATTCGGCCTCACCAGAGAGCGCGTACGTCAGATTAAAGAAAAAGCCATCAGACGATTAAGACAAAGTTCACGTAGCAAACTGCTCAAAACTTATTTGGGATAAACTCCCGCCTTACTTTCTTATAGAATAAGAAAGAGAAAATAAGTCTAACGAATTGATAATCCGAAAGGATTATCAATTCGTTATTTTTTTTTAGTCTGACATAAAAAAGAAAAAACGGCGATAACAATTATTGCCGTATTAAGCCATTATTCGCTGCCTTAGCCTCATCTTGTGAAAACAAAATATAAAGAATATGAGAATGTAGTCAATCGCTTTTGCGGCGATTAAACCACGTGTCAGCCCCGCTTTTTTATTTCTGCGCGGGCTCAATATTTCACGAACAATGCAGAATAACGGACAAACCTTTTCCTGCTAAACCATTATAAAACTGCACACCTGTTCTATTTACCGGTTCCCAACCATGTCCATTTATGCCAAACATACTCCAATGGTCCCTGTTTGTATTTAGACAGCCACCACCGACAAAATTTCACTTGTAACAAAAATACGCAGATTCCGATTAGTAAACTAAGCGAGTATCCGCAATAAGGAGCAAGATACAACCCGAAAGGGAAATAAATGATTGCACCTATAATAGACTGTGTAATGTAGTTTGTCAAACTCATTTTACCGTAAAAGCGTAAATTACCGACAATTCGGCTAAATTTTTCACTTTGATAAAGCAACACGAACGAAGCGACTAAAACGAATGTAAAAGATAATTTTTGCCACATATCAAAAGCTGTTCCCACTGTTTGTCGAACAACTTCACTATTATCCATAACAAGCTCTTTCAACGTGTACAAAGGCGCAAATACGATAACGGAAACAACCAGAACTTTTACCCAAAAACGAGAATTCCGTTCGGAAGAAACAAAATATTGCTTCCTGCCGATATAGAAACCTAAGAGAAACAATCCTGCTGTCTGAAAGAAACGACCGGCATTTACCGCCCATAACAAACTTGCTTTCTGCCCTAATGTAATATTACCCCAAATAAAATTCCAAAAGTCTCCTTTTTTTGTATACTCCAACACTTCGGCATACATTTCTCCGACTTTAAGGTCTGGCAATCGATATGCAGGATTTATTAAACCGGCAATATAATGAAACCACTCTATCGGCTGTAACAAAAACAAAATGGCAACCAATAAAACAGTTCCGTTATTCCAATTTCGAGCAAAAAACAAAACCAATCCTACAACCACAAACAGCAACAACACATCTCCTGCCGGGAAAAAAGCAGCGTTCAACGTAGCAAAGCCAATCAACAACACCAAGCGCCACAAAAAACGATAACCGAAATCTTTTCCGCATTTCTTTTGATTATCGGTTTGAATATAAAATGTAAATCCAAACAACAAAGCGAAAATTGCGTAAGCCTTCCCCGCAAAAAGGGTAAAAATTCCATTAAATACTCCTTGATCTAATACGTTCAACCAAACCGGAGAATCAACAGGATAAACCTGAAAAATAAAATGTTCCAGATTATGTACCAGCAGAATCGCCATCACTGCAAAACCTCGCAAAGCATCCACAACCTCTATACGAGGCGTTTTATTAAAAAATTGCGCCATAAACTACTTGTTTAAAACTATCCGAACTCTATTCACAGGTTCTCCATATAGACAAGCAACAATCGGGAAAAGCATTTATTCCCTTCTTCCTGTCCCAAACTATCTATCAAACACCCTATAAAAGACTAAAATATCAGTAACGAAAACTTTTCTCCTTACCAATCAATCCTCATCATCCTCCAAATCCTCAATAGGCGGTTGACGTTTAAACGCTTCCTTAAACGATATAAGCGATTCCGTTCGCGATAATCCCAACGGCTGCAATTTCGTATGAATTATTTTCAATAAATGCGCATTATTACGCGCGTATATCTTGATAAACATATCATACTGTCCGGTTGTATAATGACACTCCACTACTTCCGGAATTTTTTTTAACGCTTCAAGTACAGTTGCAAACTGTCCGGGACTTTGCAAATACAACCCCATGTATGCGCACGTCTCAAATCCTATTTTATTCGAATCGAGAATATACTCCGAGCCCTTTATAATACCGATAGACATTAACTTTTGTACACGTTGGTGTATTGCAGCTCCCGACACATTACACTCCCGAGCTATTTCCAAAAACGGAATTCTCGCATTTCCGGAAATCAGTTTCAGAATTTTATAATCCAAACTATCCAACTGATGGTGTCCCATATATCCTAAATTTAATACTATACTACAACTTACAATCCTCTCTGAAATACATATTATTGCAGAATTCTAATCAATTTATCCAATTGAGGAGCCATAATAATTTCAGTACGACGATTTTTAGAACGTCCCTCATCGGTAGCGTTATCGTCAACCGGCATAAACTCACCCCGTCCGGATGGCACAATCTGCAAAGGATTTACGCCATAATCCTCTGTCAATATACGCACAACCGATGTTGACCTGACAACACTCAAATC
>JAFUKV010000073.1 GCA_017467745.1 Bacteroidaceae bacterium
ATAAGGTTGTTGAGGTGGCGAAAAACATTAAGCCTTCGGCACGGGGAGAATTGGAAATAACGACGGTGAACCAGATGTTTTTGAACGACAATGAACTGAATGTACAATTGCTGGGTCGGGGTTTTGCTTGGTTAGATACCGGCACGCACGATTCTCTTAGCGAGGCATCTACTTTTATCGAGGTGATCGAAAAACGGCAAGGGCTTAAAATAGCTTGTCTTGAAGGTATCGCCTTGCGTAAAGGTTGGATTACTCCGGCTAAAATGCGGGAAGTAGCAGAACCGATGTCGAAAAATCAATATGGGCAATATTTATTGCGCTTGGCCGATGAATTTGATGGAAAAGAATAGAGTTTTGGAGGCGTAGAATGTAGAATTATGAATATAGTAGAGACCGATATAAAAGGAGTGGTTATTATAGAGCCTCGTGTGTTTAACGATGCGAGAGGATATTTTTTTGAGTCATTCTCACAGCGTGATTTCGAATCGCAAGTATGTAAAACTATTTTTGTGCAAGATAATGAGTCGAAATCGAGCTATGGCGTGTTGCGTGGACTGCATTTTCAAAAACCACCCTTTGCTCAGAGTAAGTTGGTGCGAGTGGTAAAAGGCGCAGTGCTGGATGTCGCTGTGGATATTCGGCGCGGTTCACCCACGTTCGGTAAGCATGTTGCGGTAGAGTTGACAGCCGACAATAAGCGGCAATTGTTTGTTCCGAGAGGATTTGCTCATGGTTTTGCCGTATTGAGTGAAGAAGTTGTGTTCCAATATAAATGCGATAATTTTTATGCTCCGCAGAGTGAAGGGGCTATTGCGTGGGACGATGCCGATTTGCAAATAGATTGGCGCATTCCGGCAGAAAAAGTAATTTTGTCCGATAAAGACAGGCGTCATCCTCAATTGAAAGATGCGGATTGGTTGTTCGATTATACAGAAGATTTATATAAATAAAAGAGTATATGGAGTTTAAACGAAATATATTAATTACCGGAGGAGCCGGATTTATCGGTTCGCACGTGGTACGGTTATTCGTTACCAAATATCCCGACTATCGAATTGTCAATTTAGATAAATTGACTTATGCCGGAAATTTAGCAAACCTGAAAGATGTTGAAGATAAACCGAATTACGAGTTTGTAAAGGCAGATATATGCGATTTTGACGAGGTGAAAAACATCATATCACGGTACGATATAGATGGGATAATTCATTTGGCGGCCGAGAGCCATGTCGATCGTAGTATCCGTGATCCGTTTACCTTCGCTCGTACTAACGTGATGGGTACACTGTCGTTGTTGCAAGCGGCTAAACAGGAGTGGGAAGCATCCGCTTCGGGATACGAGGGAAAACGTTTTTATCATATTTCTACCGATGAGGTGTATGGAGCCTTGCAATTTGATGGCAGCTTTTTTACCGAGACTACTAAATACGATCCTCATTCGCCTTATTCGGCAAGTAAAGCGGGGAGCGATCATTTTGTACGGGCTTTTCACGATACGTACGGTATGCCAACTTTGGTAACTAATTGTTCTAATAATTACGGACCGTATCAATTCCCTGAGAAACTGATACCGCTGTTTATCAACAATATCCGTCATAATAAGCCGTTGCCTGTGTATGGTAAGGGAGAAAATGTACGTGATTGGCTTTATGTGGTAGACCATGCGCGGGCTATCGATATTATTTTCCATAAAGGAAAAACGGCCGAAACTTACAATATCGGTGGTTTCAACGAATGGAAGAACATAGATTTGATAAAAGTAATTATCAAAACGGTAGACCGTCTATTAGGACGCCCCGAAGGAGCATCCGAGCATCTTATTACGTATGTAACAGACCGTGCCGGTCATGATTTGCGTTATGCGATAGATTCAACTAAGTTGAAAAATGAGTTGGGGTGGGAACCTTCTTTGCAATTTGAAGAAGGAATAGAGAAAACCGTACGTTGGTATCTTGATAATCAGGCGTGGTTAGATCAGGTAACCAGTGGTGCGTATCAATCGTATTACGATAAAATGTACGGTGGCCGATAGATAAGAGCTATAACAACTGAATGCGGGACTTTTATGAAAAGTTCCGCATTTTTTCTTTTTAGAATAATGTGATTTCTATATAACTCAAAATAATTCCAATTACTAATCATTGGTCGGGGAATCCCCAGAGGCAAGGCAAAACTATCCATTCCGACGAATGACTATTTTGAATGTCTACAAACAGAAGAACCGTAAGTTCGGGATAAGAAAAAATTTCTTTTTACTGATAGTAAAGTTTATCGGTAAACATTTATGAAAAAAGCCTTTTTACTACAACTTGCAAATAGCGTAGTAAAAAGGCTTTTGAACAATGAGTAAGCTATCTCTATTTTTATTTCTTTTTAGGCAGCTCCATTTGGAATATAGCTTTTATGCGGTTCATATCGTATTTTTCTCCGCGATCGTAGTAGTATATACCGTTTTGTTCTTGTTCTACATCGGTAAGTTGCGTATAGCAATATCCCCACATTTTGTCGCTCATTTCTATAAGTGCGCGCACTTGTCCTTCCAAACGTTTGTAGAAATCTTCTTTGGTTTGAGCTGCATCTCCATAGCCCCAAGCACCGTTTTTAGCAGGATTAGCTTCCATACACTTGATACCTCCAAACTCGTCGAGGATATAAGGTATATCGCCTTCATAAGTCGGGAATGTGTACGGATCGTTCAGAACCGGACGGTTAAATCCGACGTTTCCGCGTAAACGGGCTTGAATTTCCGGCCCGCGAACAAACATTTTTCCATCGTTATAAATGATTTCTCGTAAGCGTTCGGGGTCTTGTTCGTAATGGTGTTCTGTCCAAATGTCGGTTTTGACGTGTATCCCGCCACTCACACCGTTAATAGGTCGGGATGGATCAAGTTGCTTTGTGAGCGTATATATATCGGCTATAAAGCGAGGATATTGCGTTTCGTCAGGCCAGAACTCTTCGTTAAACGGAGTCCATGTAACCAATGACGGATGATTAATGTCGCGAACAACCAGGTTCCGCCATTCCATAAGGAAATTACGAGCGGCTTCTATGTCGTTTGCATCCAATCCCCAACTCGGGGCTTCGCCCCATGTGAGATAACCCAGTTTATCTGCCCAATAATAAAAACGTTCTTCAAATACTTTTTGGTGTAAACGTGCTCCGTTAAATCCGGCAGCCAAAGAGAGTTCGATGTCGTGTTTTAAGGCTTCGTCCGAAGGAGCTGTCCAAATACCATCGGGGTAAAATCCTTGATCTAATACCAATCGTTGATAATATGGTTCGTTGTTGAGGAATATTTTGTTTCCTTCGGTATGGATTTTACGCATACCAAAATAAGATGTTACTTTGTCTATGATGTTTCCATCTATATCTTTCAACTCAAAAATGACATCGTAGAGGAATGGAGATTCGGGACTCCATAATTTCGCTTTTTTGATAGATAGCGATACAATTGATCCGGAGGCGATAGGAGCTGTATTGCTCGCCACGGTTTTGTTTCCGTCTTTAACCGTTACGGTAAGCGTATTACCCGATGCGTTACGGCGCATGGTAAATTCCATAGATACCGTATTGCGATCTATATCGGTAACATATTTAACTCTGTCTATACCGCTCGGAGCAACGGCTTCTAACCATACTGTCTGCCAGATACCGGTAGTACGGGTGTACATACATTCGAACGAACTATGCCGTAACGATTGTTTCCCCGCCGATTGCATGCGCCCGCGCAAATCGCTTTTTGCGTTTACCACAAGAGAGTGCGTTTGTCCGGGTTTGACGAATTTAGTAATATCAGCCGAGAAAGAATCTGAGCCCCCGAAATGACGGTCTACAAATTTTCCGTCTATATAGATTTCCGATTCATAGTATACGGCACCGAAGTTAAGCAGGATATCCTTTCCTGTCCAGTCTGCGGGGATAGTAATGTTGCGTTGATACCAGATACAGGGAATAAACTCTTTGTGCTCTACACCAGATAGTTTGCTTTCCGGAGCGAATGGTACGATAATCTTACCATCGAATCCTTTGCTGTCTTTTAAGTCTCGTTCCCAGCCTGTTTTTACCGGGTCGAGCGTATAGCTCCATTCTCCGTTAAGGTTAATCCACTCTGCACGTTCAAATTGCGGACGAGGGTACTCTGCGCGTGGCAAAGCCGATATTCCTGTCCAGCATAAGAAAGCGGCTAATACTAATGTTATTTTTTTCATTTGATTTAAATTATTGTGTTGTTTCGATATTTCAGTTTATTTTTATATGTCGTTTTGGCGATAAATATTTATTGAGATTTGAGATTTGTGTATTGTTAAAAATGTTAATTCAAGATAACGCATAATTTCATCCTGCTACAAAGATAATCTAAAAGTTTAAACCATAAAATAATTACATATTTATATTGTGGCACTTATTTTTACGGGAAAAACGGCATTATAGCTGATTTTCAGAAATATATATAATACATTTCACAGATAAACCTTAAACAACAGCCTTATAGTATATTGTTTATCAAGAATATAATCCGTTATAAAACCACAACAAAGACAAGCATGATTTTATAACATACATAATCCGTCATACCCTTTTATTTTTGCACGGTTGTTATGCCGAGATCCGTTACCGAGATTCAGATGCGTACATCGACAACCATAGTAATACGTAAATTTATTCTTATAAAAAAATCAAAAAATTTATCTCCACAGAAAGAGGTGTGCCATGCGCAAGAAGTCCTACAAAATAGGATGTAAAAGGGTATGGCTTTTTTATTTGATATTCTTTGTCGTTATATTCTTATTACGTATTTTAGCGGAATGACGAAACATTTTATTTTTTCTTTTTAATGCTATTGGGTTATGAAAGGCAAAAGTTTTCTTTTATGGGCATTTTTATCGGCAAGCGTGCTGTACGGTTGCATAGGCGGAAAATCGAGCGTGAAAAGTCAACAACTTTATACGGTGAATGACAATGATACGGTTTATGAGCAAGCTGCTTACTTTTTTATGATTTCCGGATCCACTTATAACGCTATCAATCCAAAATATATTGTAAATGTATCCACAACCAGTTATTACTCAATAATTTGCAAGTAATAAGTCAGAAATATGGTCGTAACCTTTAAGGGTACATTCTAAAGGGTAAAGATTTAACGCTTTTATTGATTCTTAACTCATTCGAGGTGTAAATACGAGCGGTTACTTCTTTTTTCGGTGCAGTTTGTTTCCGATATTCCACTTCTATTTTGGCTCATTGTCTAAGCCACTGCAAAGGTACTATATTTTGTTGGATATTGTTCGATTTTCCTTGTCTTTTGGTTGTGCTGCCATTTCTGAGCAAGTTATCTGAGGCACGAAAGGTAGAGCAAGAGGAAGCGTATCTCAAATTTTATTATTTTAGAGGGAGTGCAGTCTGCCGCTTGCCAAATCTATCTTTGTTAAAAGACAAGCCCCCGAAATGGAAATCAATAATGTGTGTAATCGATTAGCGGATTAAGGGTAATTCTCGTTATTTATATTCTAATCGTAACCTACTATTTCGTCGGTCGTTTGTCTCCGTTTCCGGATGCCGTAACAAGCCAAGCCGATGAATGGGGAAAAGTTTTGGGGCAGTTTACTCTCCAAAGGAGGAAGAAACTGCCCCAAACGGTTACCGCTTGACCTTTACACATAATGAGGCTGGCTACCTTTGCATCCGGCATAGGGGATAAATGACCGATTGTTTAGTAG
>JAFUKV010000074.1 GCA_017467745.1 Bacteroidaceae bacterium
AAAGTAGAAAAATAAATTATATTTCATATCAACTAAAACTACTTTTTACCATATCCGTGATGTTAATGATTTTATTATATTTTCTAACTAACTGATTAGACTATTCTATAAACAAAAAGTTTAAATGAAAAATCAAATTATCAGAACCAACACAAAATAAATCCTATAAACAAAAAAGGAGCTATAATCATAGCTCCTTTTGCGGTATGGACGGGACTCGAACCCGCGACCCCCTGCGTGACAGGCAGGTATTCTAACCAGCTGAACTACCACACCTTTTATCTCTGAGGGTTTATCTCTCAAATGCGATGCAAATATAACGGTATTTTTTTTATCCAGCAAACATATTTGTTATATTTTTAATATAATTCTATCTACATAAAAAGACAAGAAATTATTTCAACAACATATCTATTTTACATACAACGAAATAACCTACATAAACCTTAAAACGGAAAATATTTATTTTTTATGCCGAGAAGAAGGTTTTATGATTAATCGCAATGACTGATCGTATGTAAAATAATTCCATATCCAGTTTAAAAGAACAATTATTTTATTTTTTACCCCCAATATAGACATCAAATGTACTGTCATCCACAATATCCAAGCCGTTAAACCGCCAAAATTAAAACCATATAAATTTACTACCGCACGATTACGTCCAACAGTAGCCATGCTTCCTTTGTCTTTATACGAGAAAGGCAGCATCGGCTTTCCTTGCGCTATACGTTTAAAATTTTTCGCTAAATGTTTTCCTTGTTGAATTGCCACAGGCGCCACTTGGGGATATCCATTCGGATATCTTAATTCCTGTTGAAAACAAATATCTCCAATAGCAAAAACTCCGCTCAAAGAATCTATTTCATTATACTGATCTACTCTGACACGGCCTCCACGTGCCACAACTTCTTCGGCTAATCCCGTAAAAGACACCCCTTTAACTCCACTACACCAAATAACCGTAGACGTCATCCACGTACTTCCGTTTTTTAACCGTAAAGTTTTACCGTCATAATCATCGACAATCGTGTTTAATTTTACCGTAACCCCCATATCTTCAAGAAAAGATTGTGCTTTTTGAGATGCCTCAGAAGACATAGAACGAAGTATCCTATCGGAACCTTCTATCAAAAAAATATTGACATCCTGCACATTTAGATCCGGATAGTCTTTCGGCAAAATATAACGTTTCATTTCCGCAATGGCACCAGCTATTTCTACACCTGTCGCTCCCCCTCCTACAATAGCGATGTTCAACAATGACTGTTTTTGGGCAGGACTATCTGCTGTCAACGCGTTTTCTAAATTTTGGAGAAGTCTATTACGCAACGTAAGCGATTCGGGTATATTTTTCATCGGAAATGTATATTTATTTAAATCATCATTTCCGAAATAATTGCTATCTGTACCGGCAGCTAAAACTAAATAGTCATAACTGATCTCTCCGATAGATGTTGTTATCGATTTATCATCAGAATTGATTCCAGAAACCTCTGCCATACGAAAATAAAAATCTTTTCTACGTTGAAAAATTTTTCGGTAAGGGAACGTAATGGCACTCGGTTCCAATCCGGATGTAGATACTTGATACAACAGAGGCGGAAATTGATGATAATTATATTTATCGATAAGAACAACTTGGTAAGGGCTTTTTTTCAGCCGTTCTGCCAAAATAAGGCCTCCAAATCCTCCACCTACAATAACAATTCTCTTTTTTTCTGTTTTAGGTATATTAGAACTCATATTTTTTGTACATAACAGTCTATATAGTATTAACAATAACGAATGTAGAAAGAGTGCGCGAATCATCTACTTTTAACTATATTTTTCCTTTCACTTATTTATATACCATAACCTCAATATTGCAGCTTTCGCAACATCAAAAATTCAACAAAGAAGCATTATCTTTTAGGTACACGTTGCCAAAGACACAACAAAAAATACAAAAGGAGCTATCCAATAAAATAGAATAGCTCCTTTTTCGTATAAAATAATACCTTGTGTGTATGCTGTTATGCTTCTTCGTTTTTTTCCTCTTCTTGTTTCTTTGCCGTAAAATCAGCATTTCCAGTTTCAACCAACAAATTATACCAAGTAAGCATCTTTTTTATATCCGTAGGATAAACGCGCTCTCTATCAAAATTCGGCAATACTTCCGCTAAATATTCTTTTAAAATTTTAGCTTCCGACTTCGGGTCAACCGAAGTTTTTTGCCCGTTTTCTTTTGTTTTTATCGAATCAAGAACCTCAAATAGCGGTTTTTCTCCATCTTCTGTAAAAATAGCAATATCTGAAAGTGAAATAATTTTTTCATGAGCATATGCAGGGCCTCGTTTTCCATTCAATAACGATTCGACGATAATCATATTTTTTCCTTGCGATACGATTTTGTAAAGTCCCGGCTTACCCGAGATAGACAAGATTGTTTCTAACATATTTATTATTGTTTAAATTAAATTTTAACGGAACAAAAGTAATAATCCGTATTCAAATTACCAACAATACTCCCTCTTTATTTGGTACTATTCGATATTGACAATAACAGTCTCTGTACCTGCGCAATTAACGAACATCTGCCATTGTTTTGTATAACAGCATCCGATAGTTCTATCTTTTTCGCTTCCGGCCATTGCGCTTTTATACGGCGTTCTATCTGCTCTGCCGTAGAATTATCTCGTTTTACGGCTCTTGCTATACGCAGTTCTTCCGGAGCGGAAATCAACCAGACATAGTCTACCTCTGTTTCAAATCCCGACTCAAACAATATAGCAGATTCCAAAAATACAATATCTTTTTTCTGACGACAACACCACTTTCTAAAATCTTCTTTCACTACCGGGTGCACTATCTCGTTTACTTTTTGCAATAACGATTTATCTGCAAATATTATTGATGCCATATAGGTTTTGTCTAAAACATCACCTTTATACACCTCTTGTCCCAATAAAGTTATCAATGCGCTTTTGATAATTCCGGATAACGACATAAGCCGTTTCGCCTCATTATCGGCATCGTACACCGGATACGAAAAGACTCTCAATAATTGAGATATAACTGACTTTCCGCTTCCAATTCCCCCCGTTATTGCTATTTTAATCAAATTGATTTTCCTCCAATATATATTCTACACTATCTGGCTTTACTTGTATGTTCAAAACAAAATCGGGATATGAAATTATCTCTACCGGCAACTTCCGGACATTTTTCCGTCGAACTTTTTTATAGTCGACCTCCAAATTTATATCTTCATTCGATAAACTCGAAAATAGGATCATCGGAACCATACATTCTGCCTTGACTTTGGCAGGAAAAGTCAATAATTTTAATGACGCAGGTAACGAAGCAACAGTTAAAGGAATTTCTAAGGTTTTCAAAATCACTTCCTCTACTGGAACTGTAACCGTTGTCTCTCCGGGAATAGCCTTAGAGCCTTCTATCAAAGACAAAGGAACAACGGTTCGTAAAGTATCCGTTAAATTTTCTGCATACACAGAATCTGTATATACTTCGTTTATTGTAGCCAACAATTTACGAGGTGCATATATCATGACAGAATCCGGTTTTAATTGAATATTTTCGCTAATCACACACTGCGGTTTTGCAGAAAAATGCGAGACAAGTCTTACCGGAACTTTTTTCCCTTCTGCCATCGTATAATAAATCGCTACTGTATCCGGACTAAAAGAGACCAGAGCTGTTGAATTTACCAATCTCTTTTTCATTTCAGAAATCAACTGTGCCGAAGGTATAAAAATCTCGTCCTTATTATTGGAGTAATTTTCAAAATTTATCTCTATCGGAGAAAAACGATTTAAGGTATAATTCAACAAAACAGTACCTCTATCCCGTAAACGGACATTTACAACATGCGGCAATTCGGATGTAACAAAAGCTTTATCCGGAATATTCGTGTACCGCAATGGAACTTTAAAATTCATTTCGGAAATCTCGTTCAACGAAACGATAGTCCAGAACGCATAAGAGATAACCAAAAAAAACAAGAAAATCAGAGATTCTTTACATCTTTCACTCCGTAAAAAATCTCGGATCTTCTTGTTCCAGACAATAAGATTTACCTTATAATAACGTATATCGAATAGTCTCATTTAATTATTATGCACATCTAATAGAACGCATAAACTTATAGATGACTTTATTTTGCATCTTGCTGTGCAGTATCGGCCGCAGTCTGATAAATAGAAGACTTATCTACCTTAATACGTACTCCGTCAGAAACTTCCAATATTACAGCATTTTCTTTCAACTCTTTAATTTTTCCATAAATACCGCCGGCAGTAACAACTTTATCACCTACCGATAATCCTTCACGAAATTTACGAATTTCTTTTTGTCTTTTTGCCTGCGGACGAATCATGAAGAAATAAAATATAGCTACAATAGCAACCATCATAATGATGCTGGACCATTGTCCTCCCATCGCATTTCCGGCAGAAGACGCCGCTTGCAATAATACTGCTGTCAAAGTCATAATTATAAATATAATTGAATTAATATATTAAGTTAAGGAACTTGTTAATGCTACAAATATATAACAAATAATATTATTCTTTTGTTAGTTTTCCTTCTTTTTTTAACTGCACAATTATCGAATTTAAAATGCCGTTAATAAAATGCCCGCTTTTTACGGTGCTATATGATTTGGCTATTTCTATATATTCATTTAAAGAAACTTTCAAAGGTATTTCCGGAAATTTTTCAATCTCCATAAGCGCAGCCGACATAATAACAACATCCATCAAAGCTACTCTTTCTATTTCCCAGTTCTTAGCGTGGCTATCTATCAATTCCCGATTTCGATCCATGTTCAACACAGATTCTCTGAATAATTTACGAGCGAATTCCAGATCTTCATCATCTTTAAACATCGGAAGCAGTTCTTGATAATCGCCGCTTTGATCATCGTATTTTTTTATTGATTTCAACACAAATGTTGAAATAATATCCAAATCATCATTCCAATATAAACTTTGGGATTCTAATAAGTTCAGAAGATTTTCATCTGGAATAATAATTGTCTTAAACGCTTTTTTCCAAAATTCACGGTCTATTTCAAAAGATTGTTCTTCAGAAGCCAAATACTCAGCATATAATTCGGAAGTTTTTATCTTATCCAGCATATAGCGTAAAAAATCACTTTCTTCTGACCAAGATATCTTTTGACGTTCAATATACTCTTGTAGATTTTTATTAGCCGCTATTTTCTTTATAAATACATTATTCGCTAATTTCATATCCGGATTTAAATCCGAATCAGAAAGAAGATATTTATTTTTGGCTGCATCGATACGTAATTGCTCTTCCCGTGTAAGCTCTACTAACAAAAAAAGCAAGAGATGATACAATTCATAAGACTTATTTAAACTAAAAATCAACTCTTTTTCAGCCGTAGCCAAATCATTAGAACCTTTTAGATAATAAGAGTACAATATTTGTACAACTTTTATCCGTATTAAAACCCGATTTACCATTTTTCTAATTTCTCGAAATATTTTTGAGTGGACAAAGATACGCTATTTCTCGGCTCAATTCAATTCCTCATTCCTCATTTTTTTCAAGAAACATCCATATCCGCAATTTTTTATTCTATTTTATACAAAAAAATCGATAAAAATATTGCAAATCTGAAAAATTAATTTGATTTTTGCATTACAATACTATAATGAACAAATTTTAATTTTCAACTAAAATTCAAGTACACCCATGAAAAAAACTGAAAACGATATTATTTTTTCAAAAACCATAAAGGCTGGAAAACGAATCTATTACTTGGACGTTAAAGAGAATAGAAAAGGGGAACTTTTTTTGGTTATAACCGAAAGTAAACAAATTACCGTAAATTCCGGAGACAAACAAGAACAAGTATTCGAAAAACATAAAATATTTCTATACCGAGAAGATTTCAATAACTTTTTTGAAAGTCTGGCGCAAATAGTTGAATATATAGAAAAAAATAACCCAACCCCTGTTAAACGAGTAAAACAGATACAAGATATCACAAAAAAAT
>JAFUKV010000075.1 GCA_017467745.1 Bacteroidaceae bacterium
AGCCCCTTCAAAGTCCTGCACCAACATATAGTCTAAGGAACGGGCAAAATAAGCAGCCAACGAGTTATGATTATTATCTATTTGTTTGGAATAATTTTCTATGGAACGAAAATGTTCGTCTATTTGCGACTGCACCAAAGCAACTTCGGCATTAGTAATCAGAAGCCTTTTATTCAATATACGAGACTGGTTCAAGGCATCTATCTTTCGGTCATAGAAACGATATTGCGTTATATCGGAAAGCTGCTCGTAATAGGTTAATATAAACGGCTCCGATAATTCGGCCTTCGTATTTTTATCCTGAACACGTCCTCTATATTCGGACGCATATTGAGTCGGTTTATTATCGGCCACCATCAATTGCCCGAATTTTCGTATATTTTTATCCGATTCTTTTCTTGTTGTTTCTTCTTTTGAAGTAGATTCAGATTCTTCTTTTTCTTCTTTATCGCCAGATTTAGCTACAAAATTACGTCTTTGCGCTATATACATATAATCTGCTTCCGCTCCTTTCTCATCGCCCAATTTACGACGGACTTCCGCCCGGGCGGAAAAGCCCGCGATAAAATTCGGATATTGTTCTACCACTCGGCTATAATCTTTTTCAGCCTGTTGATATTGCCCTAATTCATCACACAAAATAGCACGGTTATACAAAGCAAAATAATTATCCGGTTCACGATTTATTACCTCAGTAAAATCGTCGATAGCCCGGTTTTTATCGCCTACCTGCGCTCGTAATATTCCTCGATTATAGTAGGCCATTACATTATTTGCATCCATATCAATAACTTTGCCATAATCGGCCAAAGTTCCTCTAATATCTTTCAGATAATAACGTATCAATCCTCTATTCAAATAGTATCCCGTGCGCATTGGCTCTATTTTGATAGCTTCATTCACATCTTCCAAAGCCCCCTTGTAATCTTTTTTATACTCAACTTTTATCATGGCACGCATCATATATGCCGGAGAACTGTATTTATCGACATCTATGGCTTTATCTATTCTTTCGAGCGCTTTCAGGGTATCACCTTTTTCGATATATAACTGACATTCTCCCAAATAGGCATTATAAAAAGTAGGGAATCGCTTTGTTAAAGCAACAAATGTTTTTTCGGCATCATCATAACGTTTCAAATATATTTCAGATACGGCCTTATTTATCATCATAGCCTTATGTTCCGGAGCATATTCCAACCCTTTGGCATAATCGGCCACCGCACCTTCATAATTCTCCATGTTTTGCCGCGCCATGCCTCTTACCTGATATGCATTAATAATAAACGGATTTCTTTCAAGACTTAAAGAGCAATCCTCTTCCGCTCCTTTAAAATCATCTAAATACAATTTAGCGACCGCCCTATAAAAATAAGGTTCCGCCAAATACGGTTTTACTTTTATTACCTGATTAAAATATTGTATCGATAAAACATAATCGTCATAATACAACGCATTACGCCCTACCATCATTACATAATCTGTATTGATTTGAGAACGGGCATTGACCGATACGAGTAACAGGAATAAAAAACAGGTAAATATTTTTTTGCACATATATAATCGCATTATCTACAAACAAGCCACCGATTATCGGCGCTTGTTATCATGCAAATGTAAATAAATAAATGTAGAATAGATTCTGTTTTCTTTATTTTTATAGCTTTTCTTTTTCTATTTAAATCTTTTACGCAATCTATCTTTTACAGATAGAAGCGAATGAACAATACTTACAAACGTGAAGTTGGTCGGTTTGCTTAAAAGGTATCTGTTCATCAAAAATCTCACATAAACATTTTTTTAACGCCAAAGTAAAATCCGTATCAAAAACCAAATAGTCGTCTACTGTTTCCGACTTTTTTCCAGGCCTGTATAAAATATTCCATTGAAACGAATCATAGAATAGCGAACGTAAATAATAAATGCCGGGTACAATAGCGTTTGTCCCTTCCAGCCGATTATACATCATCGCATACATAAATACCTGCATAACCGCTTTGGGGCGATCGGGCAATGCAGTATCGAACAAATCCTCTATCGAACGGAATTCCGCTTTACCTATTCCCGTTTTATAATCTATTATCCTTACAGATTTGTCTTTTTTATCAATACGATCGACATACGCTTTCAGACGCACCAGCCGATGATCGTCCAAAGGGAAATCCATGTTCATTAACCGCTCCGACTCGACATACACAAACGGTGTCATCTGCGCATCCCTTTTTAAAACTTGCTTTACATATTTTCGAATAACCTCGCCTATCAGAAAGTTCTGTCCCGTTAACTTGCAAGGTTTCCTATTTTTAAAAAAGTATTCGGCAAACGACGTTTCTATATATGACGTCAACAAGGTTTCGTCCGATGCTACTTTTTTCAAAATATCCGCTGTTACCGTTTTTCCTTGCATTCGTTGATAAACCTGCTCCATAACACCATGAAATATATTACCAAACGAATCGGCTTCAATGCTTTCGGTAACCTCATCTTCTTCTATTACATTCTCTACATATTGTAAATAAAATTGCAAAGGGCAATTTATATACGTATTAACGGCACTTGCCGACAAGGCTCTATCGCCCCCCGACAAAAAGCGAGATAACCGAGCTTGCACCTGAGGCGTTTTAGATACCGATACCGGTATAACATCTCCCAAACGCACATCGTAGGTAATAAATGACTCTTTTATTTTTACGTCATACAGATGCTTTAACTGATAAACATACCTGCTCACTTCTCCGGTTTGTAATCCGTCAGTACGAGTATCGTACAGTAAAAACACTTTTTTAGCCCGACTGATCATTCTGTAAAAATAGTAAGCATATATACTGTCCTGATGTTCATTAGTTGATAGCCCGAAACCCTTACGAAGATTATACGGAATGAAACTGTTCGCCGCTTTCTTTAACGGAAATACCCCTTCATTTACCGATAAGACTATTAAATTGTCAAAGTCAAGCGCACGAGTCTCCAATACGCCCATAACTTGCAGACCAGCCAATGGTTCGCCCTGAAACGGCACTGATACACCGGCCGCCATTTTACCAAGCAAACTGAAAAAAGTATTCAACTCCATCGAAACCCGATGCTGACACATTACTTCTTTCAACCTCTTTACCATTATATAATAATGATAGAGATATTCTTTATCAAAAGAATTTGTTGATACGGATGCCTCTCTATCCGATTCTTTCATATCGTTTTGAAGAGATTCTAAAACCTCTATCAAATAATCGGCTGCATCGTCGGAAGTAGCTACTACCCGAAAAATTTTACCAAGCAATGATGTTCCGGACAATTCGGAAGCTGGAATAAATATTTTATTATAACGGCGTATTTCTCGCAACAATCGTAATATTTCATTTTTATCTACCTGCGAAACATATTGATGCGATAGTAACACCGATGCCGTGCGATGATAAAAAGACGGTTCTCCCCCCACAAAACGAACTTGTTTTTGCAACTCAAACAACATATCTATCAAACTTGCTACCGGAGTATCCGTCAACAAATGTCCCATCGTTATATTAACAGGGTCTATTACAGAAGGCAACGAATGCAAAACAGGTAAAAGCAAATGTTCATCAGGTAAAACGACGGCCGTATTAATCGCCTTGTCCGGATACGGAATGCTGCCATCTTCTACCAACCGCTCCAACAAAGAATACACTTGTCTGGCCTGCCCCACAGACGAAGGTATACCTATTAGCTCTATTTCCGGTATAGGCAGCGCATCCTCCTCTATTTTATATTCAGAGGGAAACAACGTCTGATTACGAGTCACAAAAAACGACGCTTTATTTGCAGAATCGCAAACTAATGGAGAGGAATAATCCCAATAAAAATCTGCGACACCTAACCTTTTTAAATATTTTAAAACCGTTTCTTCTGCAAGCGTCAATACATTCAGTCCGACAAAAACCAGCCGAGAAGCTGGCAACGGGAAATCTTCCTTTCGTTGAGCTTTTTCTGCAATTTCTCTAAATATCATCCCCTCATAAGCGAGATTCTGCGAAGCAAGTTTTTCTCTAAAAGTTGAATATAAAGGATACAAAATTTCCCAAATTGCCGTAAAACTTCGTTTCTTTTCACTATTGCCCCCTTCCATAAAATGTACCCAAAAACGTTTAATCGCAGCCAATTGTTCCGGGGTAAGATAAAAAAATCTTTCATCAATCTCTTTCAACTCTTTGATATTGGTAAAAAGTTGCTCCGCATCTACCAAATATTTATCGACATCATCAAAATCATTCAATAACATCTCTCCCCAAAAAGCGAATTTATCGAAACTTTCAACTGAACTACTCAATTCCTGATATAACTCGTAAACAGAAAACAGCATTTCCGTCTTATCCGCCAAACGAAAAGAAGACATAGAGGTAAATAGATCATTTATCGTATAAACACAAGGTGTAAAAATCGGCTTTCCAGCTATCTGCGCTAAATATTTTTTAAAAAACAATCCGGCGCGACGGTTCGGAAATACAAAAGCCAACCGGGCTATATCTTCCCGATAATGCTTATAAAAAGTCTCTGCTATTTTATATAAAAACGGATTCATATAGTATATCAATTCAACTACAAGTTTACAAAATTAATTGAACAAATCTATACTCAGACTAAAAAAATACCATACCGGCTATATTTCATTTATTTGTTAATAAATATCACGTTTTATTATCTTTATTTTATAGAAACACGTATTTTCTTATGGATATTTTTCGTATCTTTGCTGTCATAACAAAAGGGGTGCCGTAAAATAGACTGAGATTATACCCTATGAACCTATACGGATAATGCCGAAGTAGGAATTTGTTCATAGAATATAGCACTCACGCTACTTAAATATTTTCAAGCATTCTTATTTCAAGTCATGTTAGTAATGAGGCTATATCATACATGTTTATCTATTGCCGGATCAGATAGCGGAGGAGGCGCGGGAATACAAGCTGACATTAAAACTATGTCCGCGTTAGGTGTATATGCTGCTACCGCTATTACTGCTATCACTGCGCAAAATACTTGTGGAGTAACAGCTATTCAACCTATTTCTCCCGCAATCATTAAAGCACAAATAGACGCCGTATTAAGCGACATAAATATAGATGCCATAAAAATAGGTATGTTGCATAATTTGGAGGCTGCCAAAGTAGTATCTGATGCTATTAAACACTACAAACCTCATTATGTCATACTTGATCCGGTAATGATTTCTACCAGCGGGCATAAATTGGTAGAAGGCGAAACCATAGACTTTATCCGCGACATGCTTATCAAACAAGCTACGCTTATTACACCCAATATAGACGAAGCCATGTTATTAAGCCAATGTAATATACAATCGGAAAAAGACATCTATTTTGCCGCCGAAAAATTATTACATGCCGGATGTAATGCAATATTGATGAAAGGCGGGCATTTAAAAGGTAAATTCATGACAGATGTATTATTTACTCAAAACGATAAACCGCTTGTACTAAAAGAGAAATACATAGATTCAAAAAATACGCACGGAACGGGATGCACGCTTTCTTCTGCCATCGCATCGTACTTAGCGTTAGGAAAAAACCTTGCCGAAGCTGTAATTGCATCGAAACAATTCATCACTCACGCTATCAAAGCCGGAAGTTTGGTAACTGCCGGCAAAGGACATGGCCCATTGAATCATTTTTTCGATCCGGTTCCTTTAAACATACATACTCACATTTCAACCTAATCCATAACAACAATAACCATTATCGCTATGAAAGTATTTTTAAACAATTCAGAAATTTGTGTCGGAAAACGAGTTACTTTAAGAGATTTACTTGCCGGACAAGGTATTACTCCGGTCGGAATAGCAGCCGCTGTAAACAATGTTATTATTCCGAAAGACGAATGGGTAAGCAAATTTTTAGCCAATGGAGATAAAGTAACCATTATCCGAGCTACATACGGAGGATAAAGAATGCGTTTGATTTGCATAACAAAGGAGCACCGAACATACAACGAAGTCGAGCGAATTCATTTCTTACTGGAAAACGGAATAGATATACTGCATCTGAGAAAACCTTCTTTTTCTGAAAAAGAATTATCTTCTCTTTTATCGGAAATAGATAAAAGTTTCTATGACAGGATTGTTTTACATGACCATTTCAATTTAACATCTTATTTCCCGGTGAGAGGCATTCATATCAATAAAAGAAATAACAGCATACCTATACAATATAGCGGAAAAATAAGCCATTCGTGTCATAGCATTGAAGAAATCTGCAAAAATCAAGATATATACGAATATCAATTCCTAAGTCCTATTTTCGACAGTATTTCAAAAACCGGTTATCGTTCCGGATTTTCGGAAGATGAATTAACTGACGCAACACAAAAAGGCATTATCCATTCAAAAATAATTGCATTGGGTGGAATAACACCGGAACGCATATTAACGCTGAACCCTCATTCGTTCG
>JAFUKV010000076.1 GCA_017467745.1 Bacteroidaceae bacterium
AATCCATTGCTTTGGCCGCAAAACAACGCCCCCAATAGGTACGGTAGATATCCTTGATCTCCGGCCGTTTAGAACGTATATCCGCCTCCACTATCTCCTTATTGGCTGCATACGCATTCGGGGTTATCAAAGCGTTTTTAGCATTCGATATAGCCGCTTGCACCGTAGCCGGCTTGTAGATTTTGTCATCCAATCCCCGTTCTTTAATAATCGCTTTTATCAAACTGCGCGAATCGGACGTATCATAAATGGTAAAGTTTGAGGTAAAACCGAGCAGTTCGGCATTAACTCTTAAAATACGTAAAAAGATAGAGTGAAAAGTCCCCATCCATAAACGAGACGCAGCACTCCCGCCTACCAGTTGCGCTATGCGCTCTTTCATCTCCCGAGCCGCTTTGTTGGTAAACGTAAGAGCTATAATGTTATATGGTTGATAACCTTGCTGCAAAAGATAAGCAATTTTATAAGTCAACACGCGAGTTTTGCCCGATCCCGCTCCGGCAATTACCAAAGCCGGTCCGTCGTTATATAATACGGCCTGTTTTTGGCTTTCGTTTAATTCTTCTAACAACTCTTCCACCGATATAAAATTTCGCAAACGAAGGTAACGTTTTTTTTCAAAAGAGGAATATCGTACTACAAAATCTTTATCCGGATTATTTCGTTTCGCCGTAAGCAAAAATCAATCTGATTTGTTTTATACAAAAGATATTCACTTCATAAATTAAAAAAGATGAAAAATAAAAACACTGCACTTGCCGTACTTCCCATCGCACTACTCTGTTCGGGAACATTAGAAACTGCCGATGCCTGTACCAGAGCCGTATATCTCGGACCCGACCAAACGGTTATAACCGGAAGAACTATGGACTGGAAAGAAGACATTATGACTAATATTTTCGTTTTTCCGAGAGGTATAAATCGTTCCGGATATAATAAAGGAGAAACCGTACATTGGACATCTAAATACGGTAGCGTCGTAGCCACCGGATATGACATGGGAACTTGCGACGGGATGAATGAAAAAGGACTGACGGCAAGCCTCCTTTTTTTGCCGGAATCGAACTATACTCAACCCAACGATACACGCCCTGTTATGGGAATCAGCATTTGGACTCAGTATGTATTAGACAATTTCGCCACAGTAGACGAAGCGGTGGCCGAATTGAAAAAAGAGACGTTCCGGATAGATGCGCCCCGTATGCCGAACGGTTCGGAATCGACTTTGCACATGGCAATTACGGATAATACCGGAAATACCGCCGTTCTTGAATATTTAGACGGAAAACTGAATATTCACAAAGGCAAAGAATACCAAGTATTGACAAACTCTCCACGATACGACTATCAATTGGCCATCAACGATTATTGGCAAGAAATCGGCGGGCTTAACCAACTCCCCGGAACGAACCGTTCGAGCGATCGTTTTGTGAGAGCTTATTTTTACATCCATGCCATCCCCCAAACATCAGACCCCAAAATAGCCGTACCCAGCGTATTGAGCGTGATGAGAAATGTATCCGTACCTTTCGGCATAACAACACCTGATAAGCCGCATATCTCCTCTACCCGTTGGCGCTCTATCAGCGATCAAAAAAACAAGGTCTACTATTTTGAATCGGTATTGAATTCGAATTTATTTTGGCTCAACCTGAAAGAAATCGATTTCAGCCCGAATGCCGAAATAAAAAAATTATCGTTGACAAACGGAGAATATTATGCCGGGAATGCCGTAAAAGAATTAAATACGAGCAAACCGTTTACCTTTTTATTCCAAACACCCTCAATGTAAACGAAATAAATTCTCTATAAAAAACATCGGGGTTATGTTTTTTATATAACCCCGATTAATCCATATATCCGCCCTCAAATTACCTCAACGAATCTACCGGATTTTCACGAGCAGCCCGCCAACTTAAAGTGGTAACCGTTGCCGAAACCGCCAATAAAACTACAAACAACGCTACTGCAAATACCCATAGATAAATAGGTATATGATAAGCAAAACCTTGCAGCCATATACTCACGATTTGATAAGCAACCGGAATCGAGATAACAAAGCAAATCAACAAAATCCGTATATAAGTTTTATTAAAGAGATACAATATCTGATATTCGGAAGATCCGAACACCTTACATACGCCTATTTCTCTACGGCGAGCCCGCGTTTCAAAAATTATCAATCCGCATACTCCTACTATCGAGATAAAAATAACAAAAATGCTGAAAAGCGTAGCTAAAACATTTTGCTGAGACTCTCTCCGATAAAGATTTTTCAACATCTCATCAAAAGGTTTAACTGCCGAATCGAAATTAGATTCAGGAGACAACTCCTGACAAACCGACCGGATATAACGCGCTATCTGATTCATATCCGCTCCGGCTTTCACACGCACAGTGGCCTTAAAATCTCGAATACCCCAATTTTCTTTGCCCCATACGTAAAAAGCCATCGGTTGCACTGCATGACGGAACGATTGGAATTTAATATCAGGTATAAAGCCTATAATTTCACCTGCTGCCTGTATCATTTCTCCCAACTCCAAATCGAATTTCTTTTTTGCCGTTTCATTAAAAATGAATTTACCTAAATTATTATTGGTGTCTTCTAAACGGAAATCACGTCCTTCTGCAACATCTATCCCCATTACTTTCAAATAATTATACGTAACCGGCAATACAGAAAACGATATCATTTCTCCTTTTCCGTCTTGACGTCCCCATCCCATAAAACCATCACTCTCGCCGATAGCGCTTTCTATAAAACCGACCTCTTCTATAAAAGGATTTTCTTTTAATTTACTGATAAAAACATCCGGTTGGTCTACTCTGATTTTATAATCCAACTGAACATTTAAAAGTTGATCTTTATCAAAACCCACCGGCTCGCTCAGTAAGAATTGGTTTTGCAAACTCATAAACAACACAATAGCTACTACTATCAACGAAACTGTAAATTGCAGTCCTATCAATCCGTTACGTAATGCTCTTCCTTGCGGAGAAAGCGCAAACGAACCTTTTACCACCATTGCCGGAGGAAACGATGTAATGTAATACGCCGGATAAATGCTCGAAAGGATGCCCGTAGCAAGCGCCACAAATAAAGAAACAACTATCAATCCGCTTTGATAAGATAACCGCATATCTCCGTCCAAAAACGAAACAAAGGTAGTACGCGATATGAGAAAAACTATCAACAACGATATTAGAAACGATAGGAGAGACAGGAGAACAGCCTCCTTTATAAGCGAAAAGCGTAATTTAGATATCGATGCGCCTAATACCATTCGAGTATTGATACTTTTTATTTTAGTGGGTACCAACGCCACCGAAAAATTCATGAAATTGATACCGGCAATAACAACTATCAACACGGCTATCGAGAATAACAATCGATTCACCCCTCTGTTACCATGTAAAGCAATATCGCCAGACACAACATCGTTCGTATAATATATATCCTTCAAAGGCCTTAAATACAAAATTTCACCTGACGCCTGTATATCAGACAAATTCATTTCATTTCCATGCCTATTTGCTATTTTAACATTATCAAATAGGTGTTTAGGGTCTACATTTTTTTTCAATTTAAAATAAGCATACTTATTCGAATTCTCCCAGTCATTCAAAAAACGGTTCATCCATACTTCATCCGGAATCTGATACACAAAATTTCCAAGCATAGAATTTTTAGGAAAATCCCGATAC
>JAFUKV010000077.1 GCA_017467745.1 Bacteroidaceae bacterium
CGAATATCCGTCAAAATAAAGAACATGCCCTGCCGGAAGCTGATAAACATTATCCCAAAAAGTTTCGTAAGGCATACCGTACGAAGAATATACAAAATAATTTGCCCAAGCAACAGAAGACGGTTGCCGGTACACCCCCGCCGCAAACAAGGCCTTTATCTCCGAAGCAAAATATAAATTTCCTTTTTGCATCGAAAAATAAAGAGGCTTAACTCCGAAACGATCGCGCGCTAAAAAAACATATTTCCCCGAACGGTCATATATAGCGAAAGCGAAAATACCAACTAACTTATCTAAACACGATTGCCCCCAACGATGATAGGCTTTCAACAATACCTCCGCATGCCCTTCCGAAGTAAATGTATAATACTTTTTCAGTTGGTCGCGCAGTTTTTTGTAATTAAAAATCTTTCCGTCCAAAACAATAGTCAGCCCGGTACTTTCGTCAGTAAACGGCTGATTGGCGTTATCTGATAAATCCGTTATTTTCATCCGGTTGTGAACCATTCCTATCTGAGAATCAACAAACATCTCCGTCCACAATATCTTAGTGTCTTTACCCCTGTGTTGTTGCGCTTTCGCCATACGGGACAACACCATATTCATATCATCTACCTCACCTACAACACCTGCTATTCCACACATATTACTCATCATTAGTTATTTAGAATAAAAAAGATATTTCCTTACCTGTCTAGCCATATCCCCCACCCGCTCACCGGAGTCTAACAAAACATCTGATACCAACTTCGGTAAGATACCCACTTTACCCGAAACCGTCTGCTCGGTAAAAAGGTTTACGCCATTTTTTTGATACATCATAAAATGAACGCGATACGGCGATTTTTTTATGCAAAACATAGCCGACCTATTTACCAACAATTGAGACAAGTCTTTAACCGAAAACGCTCTATCTTTTCCAAACAAATCGTATGAACTAACAGACATATCTCCATTATCATATAAAAAACTTATTCTATGTAAACAAGCGGAATACAATGGGTTATCTCGTAAAAAAGCATACTGATCCTGCAACTTACCGACATCCGTCCATACCTCTTTATCACTACATAAAACCACATAGGGAGCATTTACGGTTACATGATAAGGAAAAAACGGGACATATCCTATCCGACGAGGAAACGGATAAAACAGAATCCTATCAGGATACATCGCCGCATATTCTCTCGCAACATCTTCAACCGACTCTTTTGTCTGAATACTGCCCAATACAATTATCTCAAACGGAAAATCCGTCTGTTGAGATAAGACGCTAATAAGTGTACGTTCTAAAAAAAACGGATCATTCTGCCGGATATATACAATAACCGATACTGCCGGAAACAGACCGGAAGAAGAAAACGCATATTCGTAAGATGAAATAATCATCGGCTTCTATTTTTATCTATTTCTATTTTTCTTGTTTCTCGTTTTCATTATCAAGAAACAAATAAATACGAGACTGACGACGAATATTTTTCTATGATGCTAAACAAATCTCCAAACGTTTCAGCTTGTCGCAAATCAGACGCTGTCAACTGTACGTTATACTCTTCTTTTATACTGGTCAATAGCGAAGAAGCGAACAATAAGTTCCACTCTTCAAGCTCTTTAAAGCGAGTGGAAGCAGATATTCTATTTCGGGGAGTTTTATATAATAACACACTGGCCCGTTCCATCAATTTTCTCATAACAGAAATGTTTACACGTATTTAACGAGACAGCTAAAAAGATTGTTCACTCCGGCATCGGATTTAACAGGATACAAAAAAAGCCCTGCCGTTTTTACGGCGGGGCTTAAAATAAATATGAAAAAACTGATATTTGTCTTTACTGACTTTTTTAATTGTTTTCAGGACGAAGTTTACGAACAACAGCTCCGGCACGCCACATTTCGCTATCACGTAAAGCAGCCAATTCCTTTTCTAAACCTTCACGGTAATCGGGTTTGCTGTTGGTGTCGATAGAACGTTGAGCTTCATTGCCGCAAGCAACTTCTTTATACAATTTTTCAAATACAGGTTTAGTTGCATCATGAAACGGAACCATCCAATCCAATGCTCCGCGTTGAGCGGTAGTAGAACAGTTAGCATACATCCAATCCATACCTTTTTCGGCAAAGAGCGGCATCAAAGATTGCGTTAATTCTTCAACCGTTTCATTAAATGCTTCTGAGGGAGTATGTCCGTTTTCACGTAAAGTTTCATACTGAGCTAACAACAAACCTTGTATAGCCCCCATCAATGTACCGCGTTCGCCGGTAAGATCTGAATAAACTTCTCTTTTAAAAGTCGTTTCAAATAAATATCCGGAACCTACGCCGATACCCAAAGCGATAACACGCTCTTTGGCACGTCCCGTTGCGTCTTGGAAAATGGCGTAGCTCGAATTTAACCCACGACCTTGTAAGAACATACGACGGAGCGATGTTCCCGAACCTTTGGGAGCAACCATTATTACATCTACATCAGCAGGAGGAATAATTCCCGTACGTTCTTTATAGGTAATACCGAAACCATGAGAAAAGTAAAGGGCTTTACCCGGAGTAAGATATTGTTTTATACGAGGCCATACCTCAATTTGCGCTGCATCTGAAAGCAAATATTGAATAATAGTTCCTCTTTGGCAAGCTTCTTCAATTTCAAAAAGGGTTTCACCCGGAACCCATCCGTCAGCAACTGCTTTTTCCCAAGTTTTACCGCCTTTACGTTGGCCTACAATCACATTGAAACCATTATCTCTCAAATTCAGACTTTGACCGGGGCCTTGTACAC
>JAFUKV010000009.1 GCA_017467745.1 Bacteroidaceae bacterium
CGGATTGCATAGACGCTCCGATTCTGCTCTATTACAAAGGTTCGGCAAAACTGAACCAAACAAAAATCATCAGCATAGTAGGAACCCGTAACGCAACCAACTACGGCAAAGGATTTTGTCAAGACTTCATCAAAGACCTGTCTGCATTATTTCCCAATACAATTATCGTCAGCGGATTGGCATACGGCATAGACGTATGCGCTCATCGGGCAGCCATACAAAACGGACTCGACACTATCGCCGTACTGGCACACGGCTTAAATACCATTTATCCCGCCCCACACAGAAACATGGCGGCCGATATACTTAAACACGGAGGATTACTGACGGAATACGCATCGCAATCCCCTATCCATCGGGGAAATTTCGTAGCCCGCAACCGCATTGTCGCCGGACTCTCCGACGCTACCGTCATCATAGAGTCCGCAGCGAAAGGGGGAAGCCTTATTACCGCCGACATAGCGGAAAGTTATCACCGGGATGTTTTCGCTCTACCGGGACGCATCGGCGACACTTACTCGCAAGGTTGCAACAGCCTCATAGCAAGCAACAAGGCTGCATTGATCTCATCGGCTCGTCATTTTGCCGATTTAATGTGTTGGGAAATACCTACACAAGATGCCACGCAAAAAGAGTTATTTCCCGAGTTAGACGAAAAAGAAATGTTTATTCTAAATATTTTGGAAAAAGATGGAGAATGCCAGATAAACCAACTTGCCATCAAAGCAAATATGCCTACTTCTCATATCTTAGCCATACTGTTGGAACTGGAATTTAAAAACAAAATAAGATCATTTCCCGGCGGAATATACCGCCCGGCATAAACAACGGCTAAATCAACGTATTTCACGCAATTCTCTGTCTATACGAATCATCCTTCCTGCTATACGGTTCAACGTTTCCGTTTGATGCGATACATAAAGTATAGTAGCGCCTCTTTCATTTTCATCTTTTAGCAAGGCGTGCATTTGGTCTTCAAACGACTTGTCAACATACGAAGAAGGCTCGTCCAAAACCAACACTTCGGGAGAAGATACTAATGCCCTACCTAATAAAGCCCGTTGTATTTGTCCGCCGGAAAGTTTTCCGATCGCCCTGTCTGACAAATCGGACAATCCCACTTTCAATAATATCTCTTTTACCCTTTCCCTGCGCTCTTTCTTAGAAACAATATCGCCGTATTTTCCTAAGAAACCCGATTCTATCACTTCCGAAACAGTAATAGGAAAGCGGTGATCTATTAAATTTTTCTGAGGCAAATATCCTACATTCAAATCGGGCACAAGTTTCTCGCCCCGATAAAATGAAATAGAGCCTTTGCCAATCTTTATCAATCTGAGTAAGGCCCTTAAAAACGTAGTCTTTCCCCCGCCATTAGGTCCTGTTATACCGATAAAATCGCCCGCATTAATTTCATAAGAAACATCATCCAACACTATAACAGAATCGTAACCGACCGATAATCCGGAAATTTCAATCTGCATACTCACGGCTTAAAATATTAATCATCGACAACTGTTCTTCAACCCAATTATAATTAAGCGGATTTATCTCTATTATTTTTCCTCCGAACTCTTCGGCAAACACTTTCACATTTTTACGGTCGAACTCTTTCTGAACAAAAACAACCTTCGCTCCTTTTTTCCGCGCCAAATCTACCATTTCTTTAAAGTGCTTGGCCGACGGTTCTTTCCCCTCAAATTCAAGACTTATCTGTTCCAGCCCGTAATCTCTGGCCAAATAGCTCAACGAAGGATGAAAAATAACAAACGCCTTACCTTTCAAAGGCGCTAAACGTTCCGTAAAAATGGAATCTACCTGACTGACTTCCGCCAACAGATTTTTATAATTTTCCTCGTACTCCGATTTATGCTCCGGGTCAAGTTCGGCAAATGCGTAATACATATTTCTTATCACCGTTGCCGCCTGCTTGGGCGAACACCATATGTGCGGATCAACACCTAAAAAGTGCATATGAGTCTCATGCGTGTCAATACAATTAACATGGCTTGAATCGACAAATAATTCTACACCCCTCGAATTATCGAAAACCCGCAAACCGGGAGTATTCTGAACCAACTTATCCAGCCAAGCAACTTCAAACCCGATATATCCAATCTTGAAATATGCCTCGCTCTTACCGGCCTTCACTAACAACGACGGAGACGGGTCATACGATTCGGGACTGCTTCCTTCCGGAACAATACAATTTATCTCAAATCTGTTTCCCGCTATTTTTTCCGCAAAATATTTCTGCGGCTGAATCGTTACGGTAACAGCTGCTTTTTTCGTATCCATGTTCACACACGAATACAAAACACAACAAATCAATATTATAAATAAGAAACTAATTTGTCTCATTTTTCTTCAAAAATATACTTTCCAATATACAAATATACGACAAATATTTAAATAATCATAAATACATATTTTATCAATTTTGATTAACACATCAAAACATAGAATATATATAGATATAAATCAACATATTAAAACGCAAGCATCAAACGCCACTATCTCCAATAAATTATTATTTATTAACAATAGTACACCCTTGTATTTACCATACAAAAAATTTACATAACAACGCTCATATAAAAAACGAATAACCTATCAATTACCGACTATCATATATATCTTTGCAACCGATAAAAAATCTATTTCTTTGTTTTATTATTCCAAAAAGCAAATCGTACATAACCAAACACTGAGACAATGAAAAAAGTCATCTCTTCCTTAGGCGATAAATTAGAACAGCAGGTCATCGTTTTTTACAAACACCTGCATCAATATCCGGAGCTTTCTTTTGAAGAAAAAGAGACCGCCGCTTATGTAACGGACATTCTAAAAAACGCAGGTATCCCGTTTAAAGATCATATAGGAGGGTATGGCATTTTAGCACGAATCGAAGGGAAAAATCCCGAATCGAGAATCATTGGATTACGTGCCGATATGGACGCATTACCTATTCACGAAGAAACTGAACTGCCGTACAAATCTTGTCGAGAAGGAATAATGCACGCATGTGGACACGATGCCCATACGGCATGTTTATTAGGATGCGCTTTGTTGTTGAATCAACTGCGCCACCAATTTGAAGGAACTGTCTTGTTAATATTCCAGCCGGGCGAAGAAAAACATCCGGGAGGAGCCCGTCTCATGTTGCAAGACGGCATATTCGACACCTATCGCCCCGAGTTGATTATCGGGCAACACGTCAATATCGGAATACCTTGCGGAGCGTTGGCTATGGGCGAAGGCTGTATTATGGCGTCTGCCGACGAATTTCATATCGTTATACACGGAAAAGGCGGACATGGAGCCATGCCGCACAAACTGAACGACACCGTATTAGCCGCCGCGCAAACAGTTGTATCATTACAGCAGTTAATCAGTCGCCGTTGTAATCCGTTTACTCCGGCAGTAATATCTATCGGAAAATTCATAGCCGACGGAGCCACCAACATCATCCCCGAACATGTATATTTATCGGGAACCCTCCGTTGCATGGACGAAAATGAACGAAAAAATTTACAACGACTAATTTACGAAACAGTACATTTTACAGCCGATTGCTACGGATGCCGATGCGATATAGACATTAAAGACGGTTATCCCGCTGTTACCAATCATCCTGTTATAACACGAAAAGCGCAAGCCTATGCCCAAGAGTTTCTGGGTACGGAAGCTATACTGCCCATAGAAAAACGCATGACAGCCGAAGACTTCGGTTTTTTCTCGGCTATAATTCCCTCTACCTTTTACCGGTTAGGCGTAAGAAGCGAGGCTACCCGAAAATTTGGAGATCAGCATACCCCCACTTTCGGAATAGACGAACGAGCCCTGAAAACAGGCGTGGAAACGCTTGCCTATTTAGCTGTCCGATTTTTGGAAGACCGCTAACAACTAAAACCGCACGCCATACACCTGCGTATGCAGGCGTTTCTCTATCTCGCAGCAACAATCGGCAAAGCCCGGCATTCCGTAAGTCATTAAATAAAGATGCAACGCTTTTTTAGTCGCATCATAAGGAGGCTGCACATAATCGAAAGCATCATGTAAAACAAAACCCTGACGCTCATAAAACCGAATGCGTCTACTGCAAATTTCATCATCGGGATGTTCTACTTCCAACACCACCGGAGTATCGGCCATCTCGACAAAAACACGCAGAATATCTGCGCCTATCCCGCCCCCGCGACAATTTCGGTCTACGGCAAAATGTTCTACATACCTCAAATCCGGCCATTGCCAATAAGCAAATAATCCGACAGGCATTTCGTCTTTCTCAATCAATGCCAAACGGAACGCTCCGTTTTCTCTCAACAATTCTTTTACTTTGTCAAAATCTCTTCTCTCATCTTCCGGAAAAGAATATTCGTAAACCGAACGGATATAGTCTAATAATTCCGTATCTTGTTCTGTAATATGTTTCAAATTTATCATTATTACCAATTTATCGTTTTTATAAAATTATAGCCCGATAAAATACCGGGCTATAAATATCTATTATGTACCGGATAAGGAGATTACGCCTCCCGTCCGTGACAATTTTTATATTTCTTTCCGCTTCCGCAAGGACACGGATCATTACGTCCTACTCGCGGCGCAGCCTGTACAGGCATAGGTTTCGGACGTTGGGGTGCAGCGGAACGACCTTGCCCTCCGATTTCATCCTTACGAGTCTTATACTTGCTATAATCTTGGCGGATTTCCGGAGCGGCTTCACGCACTTGTTCCGGTTCGCGAACCGGAATTTGTCCGCGCATCAATATCGCTACCGTTTTCCGATTCATTCCATCCACCATTGTCTTGAACAACCCGAACGATTCCAGTTTAAAAATCAACAGCGGATCTTTTTGCTCATAGCTTGCATTCCGTACCGATTCGCGCAAATCGTCCAAATCTCTCAAATGGTCTTTCCATGCTTCATCAATCACATGCAGCATAATAGCTTTCTGGAATGACTTGACAATGCTTTTCGATTCGCTTTCATACGCCTCTTTCAAGTTGCACGAAATGTGATACAACCGTTTTCCATCCGTTACCGGAATCATAATATTTTCGTATTTAGCTCCCTGGCTTTCGTAAACCTGTTTGATAACAGGATTAGCGACAGTAGCCATAGCGTCCGTTTTCCGCTTGAACGCTTCCCAAGCCTCCCGATAAATCATTTCGGCCAAAACATCCGCTTTTTTCGATTTCAAATCAGCTTTCCCAAAAGGCACTTCTATCGAAAATGTCTTAAACACATCCTGCTGTAAAGTCTCGAAATCTTCGCTATCTTGACCGGCTTCTACAATATTCATAGCCGCATCGTACATCATATTGACAATATCGATACCTATACGTTCGCCCATCAACGCATGGCGGCGTTTCGTATAAATCACTTCACGCTGAGTATTCATCACATCGTCGTACTCCAACAAATGCTTACGGATACCAAAGTTATTTTCTTCCACTTTCTTTTGCGCCCTCTCGATAGATTTCGAAATCATGCTGTGTTCTATCATTTCGCCCTCTTCAAAGCCCAAGCGGTCCATTACCTTAGAGATACGTTCCGATGCGAACAACCGCATCAAATCATCTTCTAACGAAACATAGAATACAGAAGAACCCGGGTCACCCTGACGACCGGAACGACCGCGTAACTGACGGTCGACACGGCGCGATTCATGCCGCTCCGTACCTATAATAGCCAAACCTCCGGCCTCTTTTACTTTCGGAGAAAGTTTAATGTCGGTTCCACGTCCCGCCATATTGGTAGCAATGGTAACCGTACCGCTTTGCCCTGCCTGCGCCACAATATCGGCTTCACGCTGATGCAACTTAGCATTCAACACATTGTGTTTTATCTTACGCATGGTCAACATCTTAGAGAGCAATTCCGATATTTCTACCGAAGTCGTACCCACCAAAACCGGCCGACCGGCCTCTACCAAACTTTGAATTTCGTTGATAACCGCCGTATATTTTTCTCGTTTCGTTCTGTAAACCCTATCATTCAAGTCCTTGCGAATTACCGGCACATTTGTGGGGATAGTTACCACATCTAACTTGTAGATATTCCAGAACTCTCCTGCTTCCGTTTCGGCAGTACCTGTCATACCGGCCAATTTATGATACATACGGAAATAGTTTTGCAACGTAATCGTAGCAAACGTCTGGGTAGCGGCCTCAACCTTCACACGTTCTTTGGCCTCGATTGCTTGATGCAAACCGTCAGAGTATCGACGACCTTCCATAATACGGCCGGTTTGCTCGTCTACAATCTTAACTTTATTGTCAATTACCACATACTCATCGTCTTTTTCAAACAATGTATAGGCTTTCAACAATTGATTGATTGTATGCACACGTTCTGCCTTTACAGCGTAATTTTGCATCAACTCATCTTTCTTCGCCTGTTTTTCTTCGGCCGTCAGATTCATGTTTTCCAGTTCCGACAGTTCTGCTCCGATATCCGGCAGAACGAATAATTTAGGATCGTCCGAATTGCCGGTAATCATATCTACGCCCTTATCGGTCAGCTCGATACTATTATTTTTTTCGTCAATTACGAACAACAACGGATCGGTAATTTCTGGCATGTGTTTATTTTGCTCCGAAATATAATATTCTTCCGTTTTCAACATGGTTGCCTTTATGCCGGGTTCGCTCAAAAACTTAATCAACGCTCCGTTTTTAGGCAAACCTTTGAACGAGCGGAACAACAATTTCGCCCCCTCTTCCTGAACCTTTTGGTCTGAATCGGCCAATTTTACCTTAGCCTCAGCCAACAACTTGGTAGTATATGCTTTTTGCTCTTTTACCAGCATTTCCACTTTCGGACGCAACTCTTCAAACAGTTGGTCGTCGCCTTTGGGTACGGGACCGGAAATAATCAACGGCGTACGGGCATCGTCAATCAACACGGAGTCTACCTCATCCACAATAGCATAGTTGTGTTTACGCTGTACCAAATCGTTAGGAGAAGTAGACATATTATCGCGCAAATAGTCGAATCCGAATTCGTTATTCGTACCGAACGTAATATCCGCCGCATAAGCTCTGCGACGATCGGCCGAATTGGGTTGATGCTTGTCTATACAATCTACCGACAATCCGTGGAACATATACAAAGGCCCCATCCACTCGGAGTCACGTTTAGACAAATAGTCGTTTACCGTTACCACATGCACCCCGTTACGAGTCAACGCATTCAAAAATACCGGTAACGTAGCCACCAACGTTTTCCCTTCACCGGTTGCCATTTCAGCGATTTTTCCTTTATGCAAAACCACCCCGCCGATAAGCTGAACATCGTAATGTACCATGTTCCATGTAATTTCGTTACCGCCGGCAACCCAATGATTCTGATAGATAGCCTTATCACCCTCTATTCTGACAAAATCGTGCTGAGCGGCCAAATCGCGGTCCATCTGACTGGCAGTAACTTCAATCTCTTCGTTTTGAGCGAAACGGCGTGCCGTATCTTTGACAATAGCAAACACTTCGGGCAATACCTCGTCAAGGGTTGTTTCGTATTTCTCGGTTATAGTTTTTTCTAATTTATCTATTTCCGACCAGTTTTTTTCCCGTTGATTGTAATCCAGCTCCTCAATATGTTCTTTTAATTCGGTTATACGGTTTTTCTCTTCCGATACCGCATCTTGAATTTTTTGTTTTATATCTTCGATGCGCTGACGCAATTCATCGTTGCTTAACTGTTCGATAGAAGGATAAACAGCCTTTATTTTATCGACATAAGGCATTATCTCTTTTAAATCGTGTTGCGATTTATTACCGAACAGGTTTTTTAAAAAATCATTAAATCCCATATTTATTATTGTATATTTTTTCGTTTTATAACTACGGCGTCTTTCCGGACAAATCACATAAAGAAGGCTACTTCTCAACCTTTGAACTCACTTTGACAACCCGATTATTTTTCGTTATCGTCGAAATTCGGGCAGTATAGCAGATGCCGCCGCATTCGGAGACCGGATTCGTAAAATGCTCGATACCGTAGGCGCAATTGATGTAGCTTCTATTTCTCTGGTAACCCGTTCCGGTTTTATATTCCGTCCGAAAAAGAAAGTCGGAGCCGGAATAGCATTATTGCGTACATATTCGCGGGTACCGTTTAAATCTTCATATACGATTTCCCAACCCGGACGTATCTCTAACAACAAATCGCCCGAAAAGTTCCGATGATATCCGCATCGCATCGCATCTACACGGTCGTTCCATTTTCCGTGCATCAGTTGATGAGAGGTTACCACATCCTGTACTCCGGCCATCTGCACGAGAAACTCAGCCGCTTTCGTCTGAATATCGTTTATATCTATCAACTTATCGGCTATCACCTTCCGGTTCAAAAAAATCTGCCCGTTATGGTAGCCCTCTACCCAATGCTGTTCGCCGTACACAGCCATTAGATACATATTCAACAGCGATACCGCCCGTTTAGGGAAAAACTCTCCCGTAGGAACGCCATAACTGCTGACCTCTTTTCCCTCTCCTTCAAAATGACCGGTAGAAGATACAAAAATCAACACATTATTCAGTCCTACCTTTTTATCTATCAAATCGAGCAATTGGGCTATATCCCTATCTAAGCGCAAATAAGTATCCTGTATTTCGGCACTGTATTCTTGTACGCTTTTATATTGATAATTAGATGCAGAATATCCGACATTCAAAAAATCAGGAATCCCTTTTAACCCGAACTGCACATGGTCAAACAACAGAGCCACCATACGATTCACTTCTCTGTTTACCAAACCGCTCGATTTCAAATCGATAAACTGTTTTTCCTTACTTTTGGAAAAGTCGTGTTTAAAGTCAAACTCCTGTGTAGGTGCATACGGTATGTAATGATACTGTCGAACGGGCAACAACGGTTTCCACGTCATCGTATCAATGCGTTTCGACAACGGCTCTTTCTGGTTCATCTGCTCCACATACCACGGCATCTCTTTGTAGTGTGTAGTAGATGCCCAGTTCCCGGTAGAATTATCTATCCAAAATACCGAATTGGCAGCATGGCCGGCACTTATCATAGCCTGTTCGAGCGACGGAGCGACAGCATAAACATCGCTTTTCCCGTCTGAGGCAACTTTCAATTCATCGCAAACGGTAGAAGTGAGCAACGCTTTCGGCGACACAAAATCGTCCGTAAAATTTCCCGGCTTCTCCAAATCATAAAATATCGGCTCTACCCGACCCTTTTCCGTATTGAAAACAGTGCTCGAAACAATGCCGTGATAGCACGGATTAGCACCGGTAAAAATAGTGGCAACGGCCGAAGCGCAATTCACGTTAGGATAATCGAACTTTACGTTCTCATACATGATACCCTCATTCATTAACCGCCTGAAACCACCGCTTCCAAACGCATTTTGCATCATCAGCAAATAATCCGTTCGCAATTGATCTATCGTAATACCGACCACCAATTTCGGCGCATTCACCGTTTGTTGCGCCGACAACGGAGTCGTTGCCAATATCAAAAATAATGAAGCAAATAATTTATTCATCTTTTTTTCTTTAAAACATCCGCAGCGCCACTCTACCCGGATTTTCGTTCCATTGCCACACCGCACGCCGACCGTACCAGCATAGCAACAATCAACCCGATAAACGCCTCGTTAAATTGTTGCGGAATAACGTTCCATAACAACAGAAACGCAATTAACACGGCAAAGTTAATAAAATGATAATAATAGACTATTTTTTTTGCCGATTTTAGCCAAACCGCCACCGCAATAAACAAATGAAACGGATGCAGCCAAAAAGCAGAATAGTTAGGATATGTGGCGGGATGCTCCGATACGAACATCAAAAAAAACAATACGCACCCCGTTATTCCGTATAATAAAAACAACAACGAGTCAAACCAACGCAACTGCCAGCCTCTCCTATATTGCCATACAGAAAGCAATGCGGCAAATATCGCCACCAACCACGAAACAGCCAATGGAGACAACACAGTACCCTCATTTTCATCAGCCTCTTCCGCATCGCTGCTAATCAACACATCTGTTTTACAAACCAAATCTCTCACAACGGAGTCCGTTTCAACCTGCGCCGAAGCAAAAGCCTTCATCAGATTATCCGGCAAAAAAAGACTCTCTTTGAACGTAATCGACTTATCTATACGACTGCCTAATGCCAAATCTATTCCGAAAGTGAGCCATTTGTCCGGCTTGGTACAAGCATGTATTAACGATCGGAACGTGCCTTGAACAAACACAGTATCATACCGAACTACACCGCCGGCATTCCGCAAAATAATATCTTCCGCCCTTGTTGAACAGTTATCAAACAGGAAATTATATCTATATACTCTATTTTCCGGCAAACTATTGCTATTTAACGCGTCAAACAAGGCATACGCTTCGGCCTGCGTCAAATTCAACTGTTGCTGATATACCGTAGAATTACGCATGGCGTAGCTGAACAAAAAGTCTCGAAAACGGTCTATTCCCAGCCAATAATCCGTCTCACCTTTGGTAAAACGATAAATGAAATTCGGGGTACTGAAACTGAACATCCCGTAATTATAGATAATGTCTATTTTTTTTGCCGGACGCTGTACCCGTATAGCCGTATGTCCGAAACGTTCATAAGCCTCCGAACCGGGCGAACAGGTTATCAAACTCACCGTCAACGAATCTCCGGTAGTATCGGCAAACAAATCTACCGGCAAAAAAAGCAATAATGAAAAAAACAGAATTTTGCAATACACAAACTTTCGCATAAATGTAACTATAACTCTCATCCCCAAAAACACATCGAAAATATGAGATACAAATGTAATGCGATTTTACCGAAATTAAGAATATTACCCCGATTAATTCTACATTCATCATTCCCCTCAAACCTAAAAGATAGAAAAAGCAGTTTAAAACTATTTTTCCATAACATCCAATAAACGAAAAAGGCTGCAAAAAGCATTACTTTTTGCAGCCACTCCCTTTTATTAACTATCTATTAAGCAAAAAACACAAACTACTTGACTAAAATTTTAAGTTTAGTTCCCTTAACGACATCGGCAGAACTCAGCTTATTCCATTTAATTATATCTGCAATTGTTACATTATAGGACGTTGCAATAGCAGAGAGGGTCTCTCCTTCTTTAACCTCATGAAAAAACAACATCGTTTCTTCCGACTGGCCATTATTTACAGGCACATCCTGCTTTTTCACATCTGCCTCATAAAGCGGTGTTCCTTCGACAACAAAACTGTTTTGCCCATACAGAAGGATAGACCACCCCTTACTTTTCACAACACCGTCTACCAATCCTATCGCACCCGGATACTTGTCGATTGCTCTATCAATTGCCTCTTTCATATTAGGAGTGCCAATAGGCAAAAACAAAATCACATGACTTCTATCAACCCCTTTAACACGTTGATCTGCTTTCTGCAATGAGGCTACTTGATTTCCTAACGGAACATTTCTTGTAGAAATAACCGTAAAATCTGTTAATCTGTGAGAACAACTACTCATTCCCACCAGTAGAAGAAATACTCCTACAAAAAAAGAAACACTTTTCATACCTAAACTGATTTTAATAAACATTTCGCAGGAAAAATTTTCATAATCATCTTCGATAAACAAAATGCAAAACCGATAAACACATCTTGAAAATGTCTATTCACAACCATAAAAATTAATCCTCTTTTGATTATACTTTGATATTTCTAAATCATTCTACTGGTATTTCTCTTACAAAGAGAAATACATATCTGATACAAAACACTTTACATAGAATATGCTTAATTTCTAATATATTTGTTCAACTTTTTTCTCTATTTTGATTGTTATTTTACGTAGAATTACATAATTTTGTGTAATTAAAGATTTCTCTTTGTAAGAGATTCCTTTTTTAAGGCTCATTACAAACAGATATTTAACGTTTTGTACAAATTAATCAGATTTTAATTTTAACTCCTTTCCTCTAAAATTGCGATATACCATCAAAAACCTCTTTTGCAAAAAATATTTTATTATCCCCAAACCGAATAAATAGAATGTTTTTCATAAAGTTCAAAACAATGCGTTACCCAAACGACTTATTCTAAAACTTACCTCTCCCCTTTTTTGTTTATAAAACAGAAACAAAAATCTATATTCAAGATTAATATAAAAAAAACGATATGAATAAACAAAAATTACAATTCTCCCTTCAATAACAAACAAGAGGCGTCCTGCTGCATTGGACGCCTCTTTTGAGGGATAAAAACAAAAAAAACGATAGATGATTAATCTACGATAGATTTAAGGATTTGTCTGTTCTCATCACGAGAAGAGTTTTTGTTCTACAAAAAGTTTTTTCTACAATTTAACTATAAAAATTAACCGAGTACAAATATATATTTTTTTATTTTTATATGCAAATAAAAATCGACAAAATCCTCTATATTAAGGTATCAATAACCTTATTTTGCCAATAAACAATTCTTTTTTATCTATAATTATGTAAAAAAGAGGGGTAAAGAAAGCCTCAACGGCGGTCTCCACCCCATAGGATATACAAAAGCGTGGTTTTAGGTTATATCTATATGTCTTTTGCAACAATCATAGTCAAAGTTTAGGTTTATATATTTTTTAATCAGTTATATGCCGATTCTCCATGTTCATAAATGTCGAGGCCTTCCTCTTCAATACGAGCAGGAACTCTCAATCCATGTATTTTATCGAGGCCTTTAAAAACGATGAATCCCATTACGGCTGCCCATGCACCCACAATCAACGCTCCAAATAACTGTGCAAGAAAGAATCCCCAACCGAAGCCGTAAAATAATCCTGTACTCGTAGAAAACAACCCCGTTAATATTGTTCCGGCAAAACCGCATACACCATGTACAGAAGATGCGCCCACCGGGTCATCTACTTTCAAAACATAATCAATAAACTCTACCGCATATACCATCAATACACCGCAAATAGCGCCTATCGCCACCGCTCCTGCCGGAGATACGAGGTCGCAACCTGCCGTAATCCCCACCAGACCAGCAAGAATACCATTCAATGTCAACGAGAGCGAAGGTTTTCTATATTTCAACCAGCTTGTAACCAAAGAGCAAAACCCTCCTGCACAAGCAGCCAAATTCGTTGTTAAAAACACATGCGATATAGCCGTAGCGTTTTCCGTACCGGAAGCCGCTAATTGAGAACCGGGATTAAACCCGAACCAACCGAACCAAAGAATAAACACGCCCAAAGCCGCAATAGTAAGATTATGTCCCGGAATAGCCTTTGAACGACCGTCTTTTCCGTATTTACCCAAACGCGGGCCGATAATGGCAGCTCCTACCAAAGCAATAACCCCGCCTACCTCATGCACAATAGTAGACCCGGCAAAATCATGGAACGTATTGCCGAATAAACTCATCATAAAGCTATCCTCATCGCCGTTCATCAACCAACCGCCGCCCCACGTCCAATGTCCGGAAACAGGATAAATCAACACGCTAATAAACAAAGTATAAATCAGATACATCGAGAACTTCGTTCGCTCTGCCATAGCACCGGATACAATCGTGGCGGAAGTAGCGCAAAATACCGTCTGGAAAATAAGAAATCCTTCTATGGGTAAACCCATATCATGAAAAGATATATCACAAAAATGTGGTGTACCCACAAACACGCCTGCACCGAACATCAATCCGAAACCTACAAACCAAAACAAAAGAGACCCCAACGTAAAGTCAATAAAATTTTTCATTAAAATATTTGCCGTATTCTTCGTTCGTGTAAACCCGGCCTCAACCAACGCAAAACCCGGTTGCATAAAAAACACCAACATAGCTGCCAACAACATCCAAACCGTATCAAGCGAACTATTAGTCTCGGCAATCATTTCCATCATATTTGCCGAAGCTGTATTCTGAGCACTTCCTGTCGTACAAACCAGACACAAAACAACCAACAACAGAAATTTATACTTAACAAATTTATATAATATACACTTATCCATAATTTTTACATTTTAATGTGATTTATTCCGAAAACAACCGAAAATTTACTTCGAGGCATTATAAAGAGCTATATCCCCTCGCTCTCCTGTTCTGATACGGATAGCGTCTTCAAGCGGTATGATAAAAATACGCCCGTCACCTATTTCTCCCGTCCGAGCAGCCTGCTGAATAGCCTCTACCGTTTTTTCCACATTAATATCGCGCACGATAACAGAAATCAATACCCGTTCTATATAGCTGGTATCGTATATTATCCCTCGATAAATACGCTCTTGGCGCGCTTTTCCCACGCCTCGCACATCGTAATACGAAAACCATTCTATATCGGCTATTTCAAGCGCCTCTTTCACTTCATCGAATTTAGTTTTACGAATAATAGCTTCAATCTTTTTCATAACTCATATTTTTTACTGTTTATGTATTCTCTTTCAAAACGATAACCCAAACGACATATACGCTCTGTTAGCCGCCGGGTTAAATGTTACTTTGGCAAACACCGGCAAAGCGTATGTTTCATTCAATTTAATCTTGCGAGCTCCTCCAACGCCTATGTTCACCACATCAAAGTTATCGGAATAAGCGCCTTTCCAAGGCGTAATACCCAACTCTATACACATATCGGTACTCCATAAATCAAAATCGTAAGCAGCTTCTACATAAGTCGAATAGTCTTGATCATTGCCATACCCCCAATCATCAGCCCCCGCAAAATTGGTATACCAACTCAAAGTCAGAGGAAACGACTTTCCAAAACTATATGAAACACCAGCTTCAAAAGTATGCGCCGTATTTTTATCCGTCTGATAATTAAAATATCTCGGAGATGCCGTATAATTAAACCAATAATCGGTAATCGTAGCGGAAAAACCTCCTATGGTATAACCGACCGTAAAATCCAATTCGAGGTCTGTTTTCGTTAAATCCGACGAAGCCCATGCCCCGAATGAAAAGCCATTACACGTTATCCCCAAATTAGGTTGAAAACTTACCGATCCCAATTGCTGCCCGCGCCAGATATAGCTACTTACCAAATCAGCACCCAAAGAAACTTCTTGCGCTGTCGCTTTTATGCACACACACATCTCTAACACAACAAATGCACACGCAAACATTTTCATTACAATACGTTTCATCATTCCTCTTTTTTTAGTTGTTTACATTCATTTCTACCCAAAATATTACATATTGTTTGCGCAAACGTAAATAATAAATCTTTCTGTCATATTTACACCACAAATATAGACACAATGTCACACCGCCATTTAAAATAATATCATTTTGAAATAAAAATTTCTTACATAGCTTCACTTATTCACAAAACAGGCAAAAACAAAATCAATATGAAACATAAATCATACATTTACATTTCATATTAACACATCAATACAATAAAAAGAGAAATAAAAACAAGAAAAACGGGTAATGTTACATGTTTTAAAACATATATCATTAAACAAAAAAAAGAAGCTAAAAACTTTTATATGCGGCACCGCATCAACGGAAAGTAACAAAATGCCCCATAAACTACACAACTCAACCGAAAAGGAAAAACGTCTCCTTTTACAGAAAGAAAGATGCAATAAGGCTGTTTGAAGAGATACGAATTACTTAAATACCAAACGAATAGCAACCCTACATTCAAAGACATGCCCCGATAAATAATGCAAACACCGAACGAAGACAAAGACGGCTTCCAAAACGAAAAAGCATACACAAACTTTTCTCTTGTCGGCTGCACAAAAGAAAAAACACCCTTAAAAGGACTTTAACCCTATAAAAAAGAAAAACAAAAATTTTCGCGTGCGGAGCAGCATCAACGAGCAGTAATATGAAAGCAGCCCTGTTTCACTTCATACTTCACATAACATTTATTTGCCTTTTTCAAATCAAGCAGAACTTCGGCAAGCGCATGTTTCAGATGAGCTTCGGGCACTGTATATTTATTATCGATATGATCGAAACGGGTATAAGCTATATCAAAAGTAGTGCCGTAACGATGAGCCGAATTACTGCTGGCATTACCGTTGCGCCGGCGTAAATTTTTAATATCTTCTTCCGGTCTCAATACGCTCGTTACAATTATTTTATAACCTGACGCGCCTTTGCTTTTCACAGAATCGATAAAATTCTCACCGATTGTCTCCAACAAATTTTCAGCTTTCGGCACTAAAAACGGAATAGAATGCGTCAACTTATCCACCGTATAATATTTACACGTCTCTATTTCCCGCAATTTTCCGCCCAATTTCTCGGCCTCTTTTCTTGATGCAACCGGCTTTATACCGATAGATTTCGCCGCAGCCAGATGCTTGTCATTCAAATCGCCGAACTTTGCCGAATAACGCCCGAAAGGGACAATCTTAAATTCTTTCTTTATCGGTTCGCTCTCACCGCAACCCATTACCATCGCTCCGCAAAAAACAGCGAAAATCAACACCCGCACATTCACCGTAATCAATCTTAATTTCAAGAAACAGAAACTTTTTAAATACATAATCGTGAAAACTCATTCGCACGGCAAATATACGAAATATCGACGATATTATTTGGGTGCATTCTAAATAGGCAGCAAAAAAGTTATTCCGTTTCCCGTTCCGCCCTCTCTATACCACGTTTAAAAGTATCCCATAAATTATTCTGTATTACTTGTACAATATCAAAAACGACCAATCCTCCTGTACGTTTCAGTGAAAGATATGCCGCCTCTTCCATCTGTTCGGGATGAATGGCGTAAATACTCCCCATCATCAAGTTCTCGCCTTTTATCAATCTCTCACCCCGATTATAAGCATATTCCATAGATTCGGCATCATCCGCCCCGTACACCCGTTCCAGATATGCGCCGTTCATAAACCGATCTAACAGTCCGGCGAAACCCGTATTTTTATATCCGAGCGAAGCCCATGTATATTCAGAAGCAGGATCATACTGCGTGCTTGCCCAGTTCTGCCCGTTACGGTAAAGGCTACCGTACCACGACGCCGTCCAATACTCCAAACGCACATTCGGCTTTACCGACTTAATTGTCTCGCCCGCTTTTTGAATAAAATCACGCACAATTTTCGAGCGGTACTCATACCAAAGAGGAGCCAATGCCTCATCGTTTACATAATAATTTCCCTCCGCATCGGGCTGCCACGTAAAAATATCTTCGGGGAAACGATCCACCTTTTTTCCTATATAACGTTCAAAATCCCGACGGGAAAAATCTGAAAAGTCCGACTCCACGCCCGAATAACGGCAATAGTCAAGGGCGAAAGCGTCAAAATCGTATTTCGTAACAATCTCCTCAATAAAACTCAAACAAAACTCCTGCACCTCAGGCAATGCCGGATTGAGAAACGCCGCCACTTTCGAGCTGTCATCCCGAATATCTAAAAACCCTTTCGGGGTGTATTCAATAGAAGTTTTACCGTCCCAACGGCTATCGGTGTACACCATTCCGGTACGATTAAACGGGCGGCCGGCCGGAAATATCATGGCAGATACACAAACTTCCATACCTCGCTTACGAGCTTCATCTATAAAAAATTGCAGATAGTCCCACTCCAACTGCGGACGAGTTTCGGGCATGAACTCGCTTTTATAATTCACCAAACCATCGGTAGAACGAACATCTACAACTACTGTATTAAATCCGGCATCACGAGTCTTATCTAAATAATATCGGATAGAATCTTTATGAGAGAAACGCTCGAAATTCGCTTCCGAGTCAAACCACATATACTTAGGTTTTTCATGCTTATTTGAAACACCCTGACAAGCGCACAAAACCAGTGCGCACAAAAAAGAATAGAATAAATTTTTCATAGTTAAAACAGAATTACGCCTGCAAACAAAAATACCGACAAATACACATATCCGCAAAGATAACGATTCTTTTTTCTCTCAAAAAAAATTTCCGTATTACCTTATACCCAAATTCATAGACCGGCCACATATCCCAACCGTTACATATCGAATCATCAATAATCCGGAGAAAACAATACCACATAAGAATCTATCTATAAACACAATACAAAAATGCGCCGGAACAATTGTTCCGGCGCAATAGAATATCTGAAACAAAAACTATTGTTTTTCAATCCAATCAACAATCCACTGACCCACCTCTTTGGTTCCGTACTTAGCACCGCCTTCTACTTGAATTTCAGGCGTACGCACATTGGCATCCAAACTTGCGTCTACGGCACGGCGAACGAGGTCTCCCTCAGCTTGCAATCCGAAATATTCCAACAGCATGGCCACACTCAGAATCTGAGCTAACGGATTGGCAATGTTCAACCCTTTTGCCTGCGGCCAAGAGCCGTGTATAGGCTCGAACACAGGAGTGCTCTCTCCCGTAGAAGCGGAAGGCAACAAGCCCATAGAACCGGTAATACAAGAGCCCTCGTCGGTCAAAATATCGCCGAACGTGTTTTCCGTTACCATCACATCGAAGAAAGTAGGCTCTTGAATCATACGCATGGCGGCATTATCCACATACATATAATCGGTTGTTACATCCGGATAGTTCAGAGCCATCTCCTGCGCCACTTTCCGCCACAGCCTGCTGGAAGCCAACACGTTGGCCTTATCTACTACGGTAAGATGTTTACGGCGTCGACGAGCATACTCATAGGCCACTTTCAAAATACGTTCCACTTCCGGTCGAGTATATTTGTTCGTATCATACGCCATATCATCGCCCTCGTGTTTTTCGCCGAAATACATACCCCCTGTCAACTCGCGAATACAAATAAAATCGGCGCCGTTTACCAACTCATCTTTCAACGGAGATTTGTGCACCAAACACTTAAACGTTTGCACCGGACGGATATTCGCAAAAAGCCCCAACTTTTTACGCATAGCCAACAGTCCTTGTTCGGGGCGAACTTTGGCGGTAGGATCATTGTCGAATTTCGGGTCGCCTACGGAAGAAAAAAGTACGGCATCCGCCTCTTTACAAATTCTGAATGTATTTTCGGGAAACGGATCGCCTACCGCATCAATAGCGGCAGCACCCACAAGTGCCTCTTTATAATCTACTTCGTGGCCGAATTTTTTGCATACGGCCGTCATGACGGCCACACCCTGTACAGAAATCTCGGGGCCGATACCGTCTCCGGCCAATACGGCAATGTTCAATTTCATATTTATTTCAAGTTTTTATAAATTAATTCTCTATTTTATTCAGCATTTTAATGGTAGCTTTAATAGCCGCCTCCGTTTGGTCGGCATCCAGACCTCTGGTTTTGAATGTCTGTCCTTCATACTCCCACGTAATGACGGTTTGTACGAAGGCATCGGTACGCCCGCCGGGAGGAATATCGACCGTATAATTAACCAACATCGGAAACGGTCGTTGCAACTGCTCTTTATAAACCTTACGCAACGCTTTTACAAAAGCGTCGTACTGCCCGTCTCCAAACGATGTAGACTCATATTGCTCGCCATTAATCTCTATTTTCAACACAGCAACCGGATGTAACCCTTGCGATAACGACAGCGAATAGTTCAGCAAATGTATTTTATGTTCCTGTTCATCGTGTTTCAGTACATCCGATATAATGTAAGGCAAGTCATCCTGCGTAACCAGCTCTTTTTTATCGCCCAGCTCTATAATACGTTCGGTAACCTTACGCATAGAATCCTCATCAAGTTCGATGCCCAGAGCCTCTAAGTTTTTTCGGATATTGGCCTTGCCCGATGTCTTTCCCAACGCATACTGGCGTGTACGGCCAAACCGTTCGGGAAGCAAATCGTTGTAATACAAATTGCTTTTACTGTCGCCGTCAGCATGTACACCGGCACACTGGGTAAATACATTATCGCCTATAACCGGTTTGTTGGCAGGAATCCGCACGCCTGAATACGACTCTACCAAACGGCTCACCCGGTTCACTTTCGACTCATCGACCGATGTGCCGGCCTTCAACTGGTCGTGCAACACCGCCAACACGCTCGATAACGGAGCATTTCCGGCACGCTCGCCCAATCCGTTTACCGTGCAATGAATACCTTGCACACCGGCTTTGGCCGCAGAATAAACATTCGCTACCGATAAATCATAGTCATTATGCGCATGAAAATCGAAATGCAAATGCGGATAACGGTTTATCATCGTCCGGCAATAATCATACGTATTATACGGATTGAGCACGCCTAACGTATCGGGCAACATAAACCGCTTTACAGGTTCATGTTGCAAAGCATCTACCATACGAAAAACGTAATCGGTATCAGCCATGCCGTTAGACCAATCTTCTAAATAAAGGTTTACTCCGATTCCGGCATCCGAAGCCCGTTTAATTTCCCGCTTAATATCCTCGATATGCACTTCGGGCGTTTTGTGCAACTGCTCTCGGCAATGTCTCAATGAACCTTTCGCCAACAAGTTGACAACAATCGCCCCCGCGTTGGCAATCCAATTGATAGAGACGCCCCCGTCTATAAAACCGAGCACTTCCACTCTACCTAACATACCGCGTCGCTTAGCCCACTCGCAAATGCGGTGCACGGCATGAAACTCTCCATCGGAAACGCGTGCCGAAGCCACCTCTATCCGGTCTACTTTCAACTCTTCCAAAAGCAGACGGGCTATACTCAACTTTTCTTGAACGGCAAACGATACTCCGGAAGTTTGTTCCCCATCACGCAAAGTAGTATCTAATATCTCTATCTGCATATCTTCAATCCATAAAGAGGTAAACGCCCTAATCACGAGCGTTTTCCCACTGTTCTATTTTATCTTTGTTGCTGAGCAAAAAGTCAATATCGTCGTAACCGCTCAACAAACAATTCTTTTTGTATGGGTTAATATCGAACGATTCCTGCTCGCCCGTTTCATTATTAATAATGACCTGCTTTTCCAAATCTACCGTTACTGTTGCAGTCGGATTTTTCTCGATAGCCTCAAACAGTTGTTTCAAAAATCCATCAGAAACCACTACGGGTAAAACGCCATTATTCAAAGCATTGTTTTTAAATATATCGGCAAAAAAGCTAGAAACCACTACCCTGAATCCATATCCGCCCACAGCCCACGCCGCATGTTCACGACTGGAACCGCTACCGAAGTTTTTTCCGGCAACCAACACGGAACCGCTATAAACGGGATTATTCAGTACAAATGTCGACACTTTATTTCCGGCTTTATCGTAACGCCAATCATAAAAAAGATTATCGCCAAAGCCCTCACGCGTAGTAGCTTTCAGAAAACGAGCGGGAATTATCTGGTCGGTATCCACGTTTTCAATAGGCAACGGGACACAAGTAGAGGTTAAAGTTTTAAATTTTTCAATCATATCATTTTATATTACGGCAGCCGTAAAAACCGCCCCGATAAAACTTAGGTTAATTACATAAAATCGCGCGGATCTGTTATTTTTCCTGTTACGGCGGCAGCAGCAGCTACCAACGGACCCGCCAAGATAGTACGTGCTCCCGGCCCTTGACGCCCCTCGAAATTTCGATTCGACGTAGATACGGCATATTTGCCGGCCGGCACTTTATCTTCGTTCATGGCAAGGCATGCCGAACATCCCGGTTGCCGCAACACAAATCCGGCTTCTTCTAAAATCTTGTCTAAACCTTCGGCACGTATCTGTTTTTCTACCGCCCACGAACCGGGCACTAACCATGCGGTAATATCATCGGCTTTTTTACGACCCTTTACAAACCGAGCAAACGCCCGGAAATCTTCTACGCGGCCATTCGTACAACTACCCAGAAAAACATAATCAACCGGTTTACCCAACAGTTTCTCACCGGGTACAAATCCCATATAATCCAACGATTTTTTGTATGAAATTTTTCCGGCATCATCTACCTCGTCCAACATCGGAATAGCACTCTGAATGCCCATTCCCATTCCCGGATTAGTACCGTATGTTACCATAGGTTCAATATCGGCGGCATCAAACGTTACCTCCTTATCGAATACCGCATCCGGATCGCTTTTCAGTTCTCTCCAACGGGCTACGGCTTTATCCCACTCCTCTCCCTTAGGAGCGAAGTCTCGTCCTTTTACATACGCAAACGTTGTTTCGTCAGGAGCAATCATACCTCCGCGCGCCCCCATTTCGATACTCATGTTACAAACCGTCATACGTTCTTCCATAGACAGGTCTCGAATGGCTTGTCCTGCAAACTCTACAAAATAACCGGTAGCGCCGCCGGTAGTCATTTTCGAGATAACGTACAACGCTATATCTTTCGCCGTTACGCCTTTCTTTCTTTTACCCTCGATGTTGATACGCATTTTTTTAGGCTTAGGCTGCAAAATACATTGCGAAGCCAATACCATCTCTACCTCACTGGTTCCGATACCGAAAGCAACCGCCCCGAACGCCCCGTGAGTAGACGTATGAGAATCGCCGCACACAATAGTCATACCCGGTTGTGTCAATCCGTTTTCAGGGCCTATAACATGAATAATACCATTACGGGCATTTCCCAATCCCCAAAGCGTAAGGCCAAATTCCTGCGCATTACGGGTCAACGTCTCAACTTGATTGCGGGAAACAGGGTCTTGAATAGGTTTATCTTGGTTCAACGTCGGGATATTATGGTCGGGCGAACAAGTGGTTTGCTGCGGACGGAACACTTTCAATCCCCGCTCACGCAAGCCGTTAAATGCTTGCGGACTGGTTACTTCATGGCAATAATGACGATCTATATAAAGTTGCGTAGGGCCGCCTTCTACCTGTTGTATCACATGCGCGTCCCAGATTTTATCGAAAAGAGTTTTCATATCGGATATTTATTTTTAGAAACGTGGTCGTATAGTTCCGTTTACTTTACAAATTTATTGATACAATCTATATAAGCCTCAACCGAAGCGGCTATAATATCGGTATTAGCGCCGAAACCGTAATATATCCGGTTATCGTATTCTACCTGCATGTGCACCTTACCCACATCGTCGCTTCCTTTACTGATAGCCTGAATGGTAAACTCTTTCAGCACCATATGGCGATCGATGATTTTTTTCAATGCCGAAATAGCAGCATCCACAGGGCCGTTACCACTGGCAGCGGCTTCGAACTTTTCGCCCGCAATGTTCAGCCCGAGACTGGCTACCGGACGAACGCCCACCCCACTGGTTACTTGCAGATAATCCAACTTAATACGGTGGTTTTTGCTACGGTCAGCTCCCGCCAAAACCAAAATATCGTCATCATTTATATCTTTTTTCTTATCGGCAAGTTTCAAGAACTCTTCATATACTTTATCTAACTTATCTTGTTCAAGATTCACTCCCAAAACAGAAAGGCGATTCTTCAATGCGGCACGTCCGCTGCGGGCGGTCAATACGATAGAATTATCGTCTATTCCCACATCGTGCGGATCGATGATTTCATACGTCTGAACATTCTTCAACACCCCGTCTTGGTGAATCCCCGATGAATGGGCGAACGCATTCTTGCCCACAATCGCCTTATTGGGTTGCACAGGCATGTTCATCAAACTCGATACCAACCGGCTGGTAGGATATATTTTTTGCGTATTGATGTTGGTTTCGATATTAATGTCATGATGACACTTAATAATCATGGCTATCTCTTCGAGCGAGGTATTTCCAGCACGTTCGCCGATGCCGTTTATCGTCACCTCTACTTGACGGGCTCCATTCAACACGCCAGACATCGTATTGGCGGTAGCCATTCCCAAATCATTATGACAATGAGTAGAAATTATCGCCTTGTCTATATTATCGACATGCTCCATCAAGTATTTGATTTTCGCTCCATACTCCGACGGCAAGCAATATCCCGTTGTATCGGGAATATTCACCACCGTAGCGCCGGCTTTAATAACCGCCTCAATTACCCGAGCCAAATATTCGTTATCGGTACGGCCTGCGTCTTCGGCATAGAACTCGACATCATCTACATACTTACGGGCATACTTAACGGCCGCCACAGCACGTTCAATAATCTCCTCTCGGTTAGAATTGAATTTATACTTGATATGCGAATCGGATGTACCGATACCGGTATGAATACGTTTGTGTTTAGCAAATTGCAACGCTTCTGCGGCAACATCTATATCTTTCTGAACAGCGCGTGTCAAAGCGCAAATTGTAGGCCACGTTACGGCTTTTGAAATTTCAATCACCGAGTTAAAATCACCCGGACTGGATACAGGAAAACCCGCTTCAATCACATCCACGCCTAACATTTCAAGCGCCTTAGCCACTTGAATTTTTTCTACCGTGTTCAACTGACATCCCGGCACTTGCTCTCCATCGCGAAGTGTGGTATCGAAAATAAACAATCTGTCTGTCATTTTTCTATCTTATTTATCTGAATTATTATACAAAGTAAAAAACCTTTCTCCATTATAGTGAGAAAGGTTTTCATATCTTACAATATTCGGATATACGTACCGGCCTCACTTTCTATCGACAAAAATCGTTAGAATATCAATAATTAGACCTTGTAGCAAATAATCTGAATATATCATTTTACCTAAACTTATTCGGGCGATTTAATAATACGCCTCTCTTTTTTCACGCTACAAAGATATATATTGTTTTTTATCCGCAAAACAAAAATCATAACTTTTTTATCAAAAAAAATTTCACAATATCATTTTACAACCAATTATGATTACAATTTAAAAGAATTAATAAGAAAACAGTACTGATATATAACAAATTAGAAAATACAAGATAAACAATAAAAATATACCGTATATTTTTGAAGTTATAAAATGTACGGTATAAAAAATCTTAACGTATTTGTTCATCTACTTCTTCACAGCAAACGACACAGGTTTTCCTTCTTTCACATTTTTCTTCTGAACAATCTTTCCGTCCTGCAACAAAGCTATTTCCAACTTACCGGCAGCTTTACGGGTTACCTCAATATCGAATGTTCCGCCAAAACCGTTTATCCGTCGTAGCGCCATTGTATCCCAGTCCTGCGGCAAACGAGGCAACAATTCAAATGTATGTAAACCGGTAGGACGAATACCGAACAATCCCTCCGTGTATATGCGGCAATACAATCCGCTTTCGGCCGAAAGATGACGTTGACTGCCTTCCGGCCATGCCTCAATAGGATACGGCACATGTTCTCCCAACAATCGGGTAGCAGAATAATATTTCAGATATTCGGCGGCCTTTTCCGTTTCTCCTGCGGCAAACACCCCTCTCAAAGCATACAAAGTAGACCTGTCCCAGAAAGTTTCGCTACCTGCTTGCGTCAACATTCCGTCTTTGGTCCATAAACGCGGAGAGAAAAGAGCGTCTATCGTTCCTTGCGCACGGTCATAAATGCCTACTGTCAACGGAATACATATCCACGAACGTAACACATCGTTGCCGTCGTAATATTGATATGTATCGAAACCTTCAACCTGCGCACCGAAATATTTTTCAATAGCCGCTTTCAAGTCTTTCGCCTGTTTACGGTACTTGTTCAACTCGGAAGAAGGTTTACCTAAACTTTCTCCCAAATAAGCGGCTGACAACAAAGCGTCGTAATAGAGCGACGATGTGCACAAATTAGCGTCTCCGGCAGGAAAACGGCCTTCTAATTCGTCCGAATTTGATGTCACAACACCCGCATCGTTCAATTTTCTATGGCAATATTCCAAACACCACGTTATTAAAGGCCAAAGTTGTTCGGCTTCCGCTCTATCGCCACGAACCAACGCATAGCGGGCGGCGCCGTAAGCTATCATAGCTCCGTCTCCCCTATCGCCGGCGCCATTCCAAAAATCGATTCCTTCGGCAATAATAGAACTAGGGATAGGGTTAAAATCGTCGTTCATAAAACGGGCGAAATGAAGATAAGCGTTCAACGACGACACATTTCCTTTTTCATAACCGAGGTAAGGGAAAAACGGGCCGATATATTCCGCTTGATCGTTTGCCCAAATAGCGGCGTAATACGACTCTCCACCGGGACCATGCATATATCCGCCTTTGGTTTTATAAATACTTTCGGAACCTCGAATTTTAGCGAATGCAAAAGCCGCATTCAATACAGGGTCGGGAGTTTCCACTACAAGATTGCTCCACATCTCCGAAACAAAATCATTTCGTTTTTGTTTCTCGGCCTTCACATTCGGCGTAATATCCGCCTCATTAAGGCGATGCGCCTGAACAGCTGCGGTAACCCAAATACTATCGCCCGGCTTTATCGAAAAAGTTCCGGCATTATACAACTGATGCACCAACGTATAGCTGCCATCCACCCCTTTGGCTGGTTCGGTATGATATACCGACCGATATTCCGGCACAAGCACGGAAACCTCTCTCGTTCCTTTATTCTTTATCACGTACTCCTCGCACAACATCGGCAAATCAACAGACGGAAAGAGTGTACGAGTAACTTCTACATAACGGGCGGCGTTATTCCCTTTATCCGAAGGAAATGCGGTTGCATATTCACTAACTACCGTCAACTTGCCATCCAACTCTAACTGTTTAACTCTCTCTTGTTGAAGCGTTGCGCCGTTAACTATCAACATTGAAGGAATATCTGCCAAGAAGCGTCGCATTAAACTTGCGTGTGTATTATTCGGAATTGTCCGTAACATAGGCCACACCATAGAACGCTCTAAACGGAATGAACCGTCTGCATTTACCCCATAACGTAAAACCGTAGATACTTGATCGCCGCTCATCTCGATATGGTCATAATGCGGAATAGAAACAGGATTTCCTGACAAAGAGTTTTTTACAGTCCAAACAATACTGCCACGAGGCGTTATCTGCCACCGGCTATTCTCGCCGAAACACAATGCAGACACAAGCAATAAATAAGCGCAAAGAAAAATTCGTGTCATAAAAAAATTTTAAAGGTTAACAATATCGGCAAAAACAGCACGCTACCAACCATAAAGCCAAATTTCGCTTAACAATATGAGGTACAGCACACCTTTCGCTTTCGGCGAGCAAAGGTAAGAAAATCTTATAAACATCACTCTTTATCTACTTCAAAATAATCGGACGCATTATTTATATCATTTATCTCAAATATCGGAAATATTCCATATTTTTTACGACGCACCACACTTACTATTTTAACAGACAAGAACG